>JAENWI010000383.1 GCA_016650115.1 Peptostreptococcaceae bacterium
ATATAATAAGAACGGGCAATATCGCCGTTGACATCTCGGTCACGTCCGTCCCACCATATTGCCACCTTAATATTTGGATAATATTTTATATTTTCAAACATATTGGAAACCCATTGCGTTTTGTCACCGCCATGGCTAGCAGAAGCAAATTCGCAAATCATTAAAGGCTGGCCAAAATTTCTGCAATATTCATTGTATAAATTGCAATAAAGTTCATCGAATTCCTGCCATTTTTCTCCTTTTGAAGCGTAATAAGTTCCAGTATTGTAGGCTGTCAATCCAACAACATCAACATATTCATCTCCTGGATAATACATTAAAGTATCGTTCCATTTAAAATTGGGAAAGGACTCTGCATTTGGATTCCAGACCCATATTGTGTTTTCTACACCAGTTTCTTCAAATATGCTGTAAATGTATCTGTAAAACTCCTTAAATACCATAGGGTCTCTTGATGTATTATATCCCGCATACGGGCACCAGTCGCCATTCATCTCATTACCAAGCCTGAATATTACCGGATGTCCAAAATCCTTTATGGTCAATGCGTAGTCTCGCAGGAACATATCATACTTTCCTGACAGGACATCATAGACCATATTCCCAGTACCTTTTGCCTTCCAATTCGTCTGAAGAGTCAGTTCCATGGTTTTACCATTGTTATAGGCCGTATCAAGTCTTAGTTTCAAATTCGGATCCTTATAAGTATTCTCAAAATTGCTGTAGTTCAAAATAATCGGGAAACTGTAATTGGTATAGTCTTCCAGATAATTTAACGGTTTATAATCAAACATCTCAGTACTCGGTTCAAAAATACCCCATGTTAATGGAGCGTCTCCAGAAAAGAATTTTATGTAAAAATTACTAGTCTCCTGATTCCAGTTTTTTGTTTCCAGGTTTTCAGGTAATGATTTATACGTAAACGGGGCTTTTGTCGGTTGAAATGTATAGAAATCATTCAGCAAGTACTCATATTCGCCAAGATTTCCTATTGGGTTATTTGCCTTGACAAAAATAGTATATACAAAACCTTTTTCTGCTATGTCAAGGACCAGGTAATAGTTTTTATCATTTTTCACCCTTGAAAGTTTTGCTCTGTGCCATGATAATACATGAATCTGCCTGCCTGCTATGGTCTGATTTCCATTGTACTCAACCTTGTGATCCGCAGTATTTTGAATAAATTTATTGGAATAGTCAATATATCTGGCTTTGCTGATACCACTCAGCGGTTGTTTGAAAATTTCTATTCTCTTTTCATTGTTTTCTAAAACTGCATAAACACTGGAATAAGACATATTTACTTTCATATCTTTATCAACCTGTAAACTGTATCCGTCTACATTATTAACAAAAATATTTTTATTGTTCACTGCGTTTAAATAATACTTGAAAATTGCATCAGGGGCATTGCATGATCCCGTAGTACTTTTAATTGATGTATTAGAACAAGCAACCAATATGAACGGTATCAATAAGATGACTAACAAAATC
>JAENWI010000149.1 GCA_016650115.1 Peptostreptococcaceae bacterium
GATCAGGAGCACTTGAATATGATCATTTTTAATCATGCTTCAATGCCTGACCGAACGAGAGCAATTTTAATGAATCAAACAGAGGAACTTTATGCAAAATTGCTGGCAGATGCAAAATTACTTGAAGAACTGGGTGCAGATTATATTGCCATCCCGTGCAACACTTCTCATTTATTTGTTGATCGTATTCAGAAAGAAATCAAAGTGCCCATCATAAATATGATAAAAGAAACCATAGGTGAGATTGATAAAGAGGTGACTAAGGTGGGTATCTTAGCTACAGATGGAACGATTAAAACCAATTTATATCAAAAGGCGTGTACAAAAGCCGGGTTTATACCTGTAATACCTTCAGAAGAATGCCAGAAGCTCATCATGAAAATAATATATGACGGGATAAAAGACGGCGGAGAAATTGAAATAAGCGATTTTGATAAAATCGATAAACAATTAAAAGCTGAGGGATGTAATTGCGCTATTATGGCTTGTACTGAACTATCATGTTTTAAAGAAACCTATGATATTGGTGATTATTACATGGATGCAATGAGTATTCTTGCAAAGAAATCTTTGGAATATTGCGGTAAAAAAATTAAGGTGTAAACTTTGGAGGAGAACAATGAATAAAAATGTGCTTGTTTTAAACGATGCCATAAAGATATTAGAGGACAAAAAACTGATTGTAGAATCAAATGTAAAAGCGGAAGACCTTGCTACAATTATCAGATATGTTTCATTCAATTCGAAAGATATAGAATATAATTCCTTATTTATATGCAAGGGAAGTCATTTTGATAAAAAATATCTGGAAGATGCAATAAAAGAGGGTGCCTTTGTATATTTAAGCGAATCAAAATATGAGGATTTAAATAATGAGATTTCATATATTATTGTGAATGATATTAGAAAAGCAATGGCTTATATCGCCGAGATCTATACAAATTATGCATGGAAAGATTTAACCTTAATTGGCATTACAGGAACAAAAGGCAAGTCAACAACCGCTTATTTTGTAAAATACATTTTGGATGATTATCTTAAATCTGAAAAGAAAAAACCTTGTGGAATAATATCAGGAATAGATAATTATGATGGAGTTATTAAAGAGGAATCCCACCTGACAACCCCAGAATCACTTGAACTCCATAAACATTTCTCTAATGCGTCTTCAAGCGGGGTGGAATATCTGGCGATGGAAGTGTCCAGTCAGGCTTTAAAATATGACAGAGTTCTTGGCGTCCAATTTGAGGTCGGATGCTTTTTAAACGTTGGGGAAGATCATATCAGCGATATTGAACATTCGAGTTTTGAAGATTACTTTGAATCCAAATTGTCAATATTTAAACAATGTAATGTTGCCTGTGTGAACTTTGATATTGAGTATCCTGAAAGGGTTTTAAAAGAAGCAAAGAAATGTAGCAGAGTAATCACATTTGGCTTAAATAAAGGCGCTGATATTTATGGATATGATATTACAACAACTGGAAAAGAAATTAGCTTTTTTGTCCAGTGTGACAGTTTTACCAAGAAGTTCAAACTGTCGATGCAGGGTTTTTTTAATGTATATAATGCTTTAGCAGCTATTTCAATTGCCTACGCTTTAAACATTCCACTTGACAATGTTTATCATGGTTTAAAGAAGGCCAAGGTAAGTGGAAGAATGGAAATCATTAAAGAACCAAAGAAAAATCTTCATATTGTCGTTGATTATGCCCACAATAAAATGAGCTTTGAATCGTTGTTCGATTCAACGAAAAAGGATTTCCCTGAAAGTGAAATTTCGATTGTTTTTGGCTGCCCTGGGAAAAAGGCTCAAGCTAGAAGGAAAGAACTGGGTGAAATAGCAGGGAAATATGCAAATAAGGCCTATATTACTGAAGAGGATGCAGGGGAAGAACCTGTACTTAAGATTTGCGAAGAAATAGTAAAACATATGGAAGGTAATACTTGCGAATGTTCAATAATAGAAGATAGAGAAGCGGCAATCAGAGAGGCTATCAAGGAGGCTGCAACCGGAGGGGTCATACTGATTACTGGAAAAGGCAGAGAAACCAGACAAAAACGCGGATTGCTTTATGTTAAAACAAGATCTGACGTAAAAATTGTGAAAAATATTTTGGAAGGTAAATAAACCAATTTAAATCCAATAAAATAAAAACAGGAGATTTTACCTGTTTTTATTTTATTGGATTTTGAAGTTTACTAATTAATTGAGCAATGTCGGCTGGAACAGGGGCTTCAAGTTGGAGCTTTTCCTTTGTGACTGACTTGAAAAAGGATAATTTATGGGCATGCAATGCCTGCCTTTCAATTAAGAGAACGTTTGATCCGCCATAGAGATGATCACCGACAACAGGATGGCCGATGTGGGACATATGTACTCTTATTTGATGAGTTCTTCCTGTTTTCAGAATAAGTTCAACCAGAGTATAGCCAGTTTTATATCTTTCAATTACTTTATAATGGGTGATGGAATTAGCTCCGCTGCTGTCTTTTAGAACTGATCGTTCTGGTTTTTCAATATCAGGTCTTCCTATGGGGAGGTCTATGATTCCTTCATCGTTTTCAACAATACCTTTTACCACAGCGATATACTTTTTTTCGACCAAATTCATGGCAACCTGTTTTGCGAAATCATCCTGAACATGAGAATTTTTTGCTACAACCAATATACCAGACGTATCCATATCCAACCTGTTAATAAACCTGATTTTAAAGCTTTGTTTAGAATCAAGCATATATTTCATAATGCCATTGGCAATAGTATGAGAATGATGTCCTTTTGTTGGATGTACAACTATTCCGTATTGTTTGTTAATTACCAGCAAATCATCGTCTTCATAAACAATTTCAATTGGGATTTCTTCTGGGTTGAAATCGCTGATCTCTTCTGGCATACTTATTGATATAATATCTCCAGCAGCAGGGAGCAGGTATGTTTTAACAGGTTTTCCGTTAAGTAAAATCAGATTTTCCCTTTTAATTTTTTTGTTAAGTCTGCTTGAAAACTTGAAATGATAGCGCAGGAGCGCCTTTATCTGGAGCTCATTATTCACATCATCTTCTGTAACTATATAATTAAATTTACTCATTTTTCACCATTCTTTATAAAAATTTGCTTTTAACTTTTGACCAGAAATCATAAGTTTCAAACCGAAGCAACTTTACTTCTTTAGTGGATACCCCAATGCTTATATGTTCAATATCCCCATAACTGTATTGTGTTCCATCGACAAGAATTTGCAACCCATGGTTTTTAGTATATTCCGGTTCTATCCCAAGGGATGAATCCGTAGGAAGCAGAATGCTTGATGTAAAAGACCGATAAGCGGTTGTATTCATTGGCGCAATTGGTGTCAACTGTAAAAGGTTTAATCTGGGATCTACGATTGATCCTCCCAGGGAATAATTGTAGGCAGTGCTTCCTGCTGGCGTTGCAACAAGTATACCATCTCCACTGAAACGCTCAATAAAGCTTCCACCGATTGAAATGTTGAGGTGAATTGAATACGACATGTCACCTCTGATGATAATTTCATTTAACCCTCTGTGTACAACTTCTTTTCCATCAATAGTGGTAGTTGCTTTTACAGTAGATAACAGCTGAATACTGTATTTACCCTGTTTATAGTTGAGGATAAAGTCATCCAGCTGGTTTGGTTGAATTTCCTGGAAAAATCCCAAATGACCAGTGTTTATGCCTATGATTGGGATATGAGGAAAGTTGAGTTCATGAACCGTCTGGAGAAATGCACCGTCACCACCTATGCAAACTATGAGTTCGGCATCTTCACAAAACTTTGTATGGACTGAAAACCCATTGCTTTCTAATTTACATTTAAGTATTTTTTGTGTTTTCATTGAGACTTGGGTTCCATTTCTAAAAATGCATATTTTCCTTTGAACCATGTTTTCACCTATATTAAGCTTTCAAGTTGATCTATTAATGATTCAAATGCTTTCATAGCACTTTCAATCGGCTGGGGGCTGCTCATATCTGTACCAGCAATTTTCAACAGTTCAATTGGGTAATCACTTTCACCGGATTTGAGAAATTCAATGTAAGCAGATCTTTCGTCTATTCCCCCGGAAATTATCTTTTCCGAGATTGCTGTAGCGGCAGAAAATCCTGTTGCGTATTTGTAAACATAAAAAGCATTGTAAAAATGTGGGATTCTAGACCATTCATACTCTATTTCCTTGTCCAGAATTACATCTGGTCCAAAATATTTTGCCACTAATTTTTTATATTCCCTGCATAACCAATCA
>JAENWI010000528.1 GCA_016650115.1 Peptostreptococcaceae bacterium
AACCTGAAAAACCAGAGAACGGTGTACCCGAACAAAGTACTGAAGAGAATGTAAAAGATGAACAAGTAACTCAACCAGATCAAAACAAAGATGGTGGAAGTAATTTAGTACCTGATTCACAAAATCCTTTTGCTAATCCTGATAATGTTGGTGTTCCTGAAGAAGTTAACGGTGAAGATTATTATGAAAATGGAGTCCCAGCAGGACAAGGTGACAAATTTTAATCAACAAATAAACGATTTTTTTATGAGACAGTTTCTTAAATGAAGCTGTCTTTTTACATGTAAAGAAGGAGGAACCAATGAAAACACTTAATAGAATCATTGTAATGTTGGTAGTCATTTCATTTATGGTCAGTCCGTTTTCAGCATTTGCAGATGATAATGCTGATACTGGCACAGGAGATACAACTAATGCCTTAAAAAATAAAGGATTTTATCGTGGCAGTGAATTTATGTATAAGGTTTCTGTGTACGTAGGTCTATCTGACCTAGCAGATAAAAACAGTAATCTAGGGACTGGCTGGAGAATGATTGGTACGAAACCAGTGTATGTTAAGCCATCAAGTTTTAGCATTCCCAGTGGTGTATTTTATGGATTGAGCAGTAAGGTTGATTATGTTAAAGGATCTCCTTTAATTGCCAATAACAATCCAAGCATAATAACGGACAATCCAGCACCTATCCCAATAACAAATGGTGGCAATATTAATTCGGTTAAGTCATACTTTGGAGATACTGGAACTCTAAATATGTTGATAAATAAATATTCAAGTCAGAATGGAATATCAAAAGCAGATCTTGTTTCAAATATAGAATTCACTGTAAATGGAGAAACAAAACAATATCCTGCCGATGAAATATTACCTATAAAAGTAGACGGAAAATATCAAAACAAAGTACCATGGCTTATTGTCTATGAACCTGTAATCATCTCATACCTTAAAGACCGTACAACAATTCTAGCATTTACTGCAACAGAGTATGCCCTAGCACAGAAGCTAGGGTATTTTAATTTCAGGTCCGGTTCTGATGGTCAATATATT
>JAENWI010000081.1 GCA_016650115.1 Peptostreptococcaceae bacterium
ATCATGACCGATATTCTCAGGACAACTGTCAGCAATGGCATTGCAAAAGGAGCAGCAATCGATGGGCAGCCGGTGGCAGGCAAGACCGGCACCACTACGGATAACTATGATGCCTGGTTTGTTGGCTTCACACCTCAATATACTGCGGCACTTTGGATTGGCAACGATCTCAATATGGAACTGAGCCAAGGATCTAGTGCGGCAACCCGCCTTTGGAGCACTATCATGAATCAGGTATGTGAAGGTTTGCCTACTGGTACTTATGAAATGCCTGATAACGTGGAAACAAAGTATGGCGAATATTACATAACTGGTACCTACAAGACCAGAAAGAACCCGTACCCACCACCACCACCACCAGTTACAGAATCGGCCATTACTGGTGGAGGAATAACCAGTGACGGGGGAGTAACCAGTGGCGGGGGAATCACCAGTGATGGTGGAGTTGTCAATCCATGAGATTTCAGCTAACCTCTTTGATATTTTAGAAAAATCTCTTCAGAATTTGGAGAAACAAATGTTATGAAAAACCAAAAATACTTGACTTCTTATACAACAAAACGTAAAATTAAAGTTAATTTAGCAATGTGAAATGGCGTTTCATATTGCGAAACTATATAGAGCTATGGAGGAAAAGGTATGCTATTAATGGGTAAGCCTGTAGCAGATAAAATAAAGGAAGAGATCCTAAAGACAGTCAGAGATTTAAGAAATGCAGGGAAAGATAATCCGGGATTGGCAATTTTGCGTGTTGGTGAACGGGAAGATGATATTGCTTATGAGTCAAGTATTTTGAAAAATTGTGCTACAGTCGGTATTGATGTTGAAGTGGTTCAGATTGACAATGATATTGACATGGCCAGTTTCCTGGATGTTATTGAAAAGTATAACAACGAATTAAATATTCAAGGGATTCTTATATTCAGACCTTTACCAGAACAACTTGATATTAAAAAAATCAGCAAAGCAATCAAGCCAGAAAAGGATATTGACTGTATGAATCCGATGAACATGGAAAAGGTTTTTGAAGGAGATACAAGTGGAATATTACCTTGTACACCTGAAGCTGTCATAGAAATTTTAAAGTATTACCAGTATGATTTAACCGGAAAGAATGTTGCGATTGTCAATAGAAGTATGGTTTTAGGCCGCCCCTTATCTATGCTTTTTCTGAATGAGAATGCGACGGTCACCATTTGTCATTCAAAGACAATAGATTTACCAGGAGTGACATCTAAAGCGGATATTGTCATAACAGGCGCTGGAAAAGGGAATTATTTTGGAACCCAGTATTTTTCTGAGAAAGCCGTCGTCATAGATGTAGGAATTAACTTTGAAAATGGCAGCCTTTGCGGCGATGTGGACTTCGATTCCGTATCAGAGCAGGTAACAGCGATAACTCCAGTGCCGGGAGGTGTTGGAACGGTGACGTCAATGATATTATTGAAAAATGTAATAAATGCAATGAAGCTACAATCCAATTAATAGGGGAAATGAAAGTGAGGAGACACAATGGAAAACAAGAAGAAAATGACGATTTCTGATTTTAAAAAATTCAAGCAGGAAGGGAAAAAGTTCAGTTATTTAACGGCGTATGATTACACGATGGCCTCCATTGTCAATGACAGTGAAGTGGAAATTATTTTGGTGGGCGATTCATTAGGAATGATTATGCTGGGATATAAAGGAACTGAATCTGTCACAATGGATGATATGGTGCATCATATCAGACCAGTTGTTAAAGGAGCACCCGATACATGGATTGTTGGAGATATGCCATTTGGATCTTATAATGTGAGTGATGAAGAAGCTGTTCGAAACGCAAATAGATTAATCAAGGAAACAAACTGCGACTGCATTAAGCTTGAGGGTGGAATTGAAATGGTTACCAGAATTGAAGCCATCGTGAAAGCGGGTATAAATGTCATGGGTCATATTGGACTAACACCTCAGACAGCATCTGCTCTGGGAGGATTTAAGGTTCAAGGAGGGACCCCTGAAAGTGCAAAGAAATTAATCGAGGATGCTATTGTACTTGAAAAGGCTGGTTGCTTCTCTATGGTCCTGGAATGTGTTCCCTCAGTAGTGGGAAAGGCGGTTTCGGAGGCAGTAAGTATTCCTGTACTGGGAATTGGAGCTGGTCCAGACGTTGATTGTCAGGTATTGGTAACACAAGATATGCTTGGCATGTACGGAGATTTCAAACCGAAATTTGTAAAGCATTACGCAGAGGTTAGAAAAGTAATGGTGGATGCACTGAATGAATTTCATCGTGAAACAGTAGAAGGACAGTTTCCAACGCCGGAATTCAGCTTTAATAAGGAAGTTGAAATTCCTAAACTGTATTAAACTGGTGCGCCCAGGCACTCTAAAAATGCAAGATAAACCGTTTAAAAAATGGACATCTAAATTGAGTTAGGTGATTCGATGTTTTAAATCATGGTTTTAGTATAACTTGTCGTGATATGGTAGAAAAATAGAAAGGTGCTCTTTATGGAACAAATATATTACTGCCCGAAATGCTCGGGGGAGTTGGAAAGAATAGCCAGTTGCGGTACGGTTGGCTACTTCTGCAACAGCTGCAGAAATTTAGTGTCTAAAAGTAAAATATTGACACATGCAGAAATGGCAAGGGGAAACCGGAGCAATATTGTTTTGATTGGAATGCCTGGCTGCGGAAAAAGCACCATAGGGGTGGTATTGGCTAAAGTGTTAGGTTACAGATTCCTGGATTCGGATTTACTGATACAGGAAAGGGAAAACCGACGATTAAGCGAAATATTAGAAAAAGATGGACCTGATTATTTTAATCAGATTGAAGACCAAATTAATTTATCGATTGAAGCAAATAAAACTGTTATATCCACTGGCGGGAGCGCAGTATATGGAAATAAAGCAATGGAGCATTTAAGGAAAATTGGGTTCATTGTTTACCTCAGGCTTCCTTATGATGAGATTGAAAAAAGACTAGGAGATCTGGTTGAGCGAGGGATTTCAATGAAAGAGGGACAAACTCTTAAAGACCTTTTTGACGAGAGGGCACCTTTATATGAAAAGCATGCGGAGATCATATTGGATACTCAAGGTCTGGAAATCAGAGATGCAGTAAAATTGATAGTCGATAACATTTAATAAAGAGACAATTTGCATGTTAAAAGGGATTAGGCGTCCAAAGTGAATGTCTAATCCCTTTTAATATGATTATTCTAGTATTTCTATTTTATCAGCACTAATCTGGGCAGGATAACTTTCTGCTTATATTTTAAGTCTTTAAACAGGTGAAGTCTACTACCTTGTTCCGTTTTTTTACACCTTTTGTTGTATGTTGTCAAATGATTGTATTTTATGGGGAAGGAATCACTGAATAATTGTTGTTTAAAGGGTAAAAGTATAAGAAAGGGAGGTGAATCCAATGAAGAAAATTTTGATTCCTGTCGATTCCTCTGAGTTTTCGGAAAGAGCGATTGAAGAGGGAAAGGAAATGGCAAAGGCATTTGGCAGTGATGTCCTTTTGTTACATGTAGTAGGCTTGAGGATTGCAACATTAAGGTTTAGCGCAACTGTTCCTCAAGGTAAACCGACTGATCCTTATGATGATCATGAGAAAAAAGATGCTAGTGATATGCTGACAGCTTACAAAAATTCATTTGGAGACATCAAAGGCAAGGTTGAGACTCAGGTTATGTACGGTGTTGTTGCTGATGAGATCTTAAAAATCATCAATAATACAGATGTCGATCTTGTAATAATGGGTTCGCACGGTATAGGCTCCGTTTTGTACAGGACGCTTCTTGGCAGTGTGACGAATAAGGTTGTTCATCATTCAAAAAAACCAGTACTGGTAATAAAATAAAACAGCCTCAAAAGGTAAAAATGAAAAGGATAAATAGGTAAATGACTTGAAGGTCTTCAATAGAATGGAGACCTTTATTAATTGATTTATAAAGACCTTCGGGTAAAAGTTTCGTTAAAATACACCCCTGCAGATAAATGTTTGAAAATTCAAACAAAGCAAAAAAAGAAAATCATTTGGCGTGATGATTTCTCGTTTCAAGAAACTTTGGCTGAATAATTTTCTTTTGACGAAATAGTTGTAATTTGACTTCCACCTGAATAAAAAATATTATAAGAGTGTATAGAAAAGTAAAATAGTTACTTTTCTCTTGAAGTAGGAAAAAATGATTAAAATCATGAAAATAGTAGATGGTAATGAAGCGGCGGCTTATTATGAATATGAAAGATGGCACCATGCCGCTGGGAACAGCCGCTTATGAAAAGAAAGGTCTTGCAACAGATATTCCTGTATGGAACCTGTAACGATATAATCCTGATACGAATGTGTTCTCGTTAGATTCAAAAGAACCTGTAAAGGATTTCAAGGAATTTCTGAGAGGTGAGGGTAGATATTCCTCCCTTGAAATAACCTTCCCTGAAAATGCTGAAAAACTGTTTACAGCGGCAGAAAAAAATGCCAAAGAAAAAAGAGAGTATTACAAAAAATTATCAAATGAGGTGGCAGAATGATTAAAAAATTTGAGGATGTTTTAAAAATTGCAAAGGAACGTGGGCCGAAAACAGTTGCTGTAGCCTGTGCCCAGGATAATGATGTATTGAAGGCCATTCATCAGGCTTTTGAAAACGGAATTGTAAAGGGGATATTGATTGGGGATGCAGAAAAAATAAAGAGCATCTGTAAAAACGAAAATATTGATATTTCTGATTACGAAGTGATGGATATCATGGATCAGACGGAAGCCTGCTTAAAAGCTGTTGAACTGGTTTCAAGCGGAAAGGCTCATTTGTTAATGAAGGGTCTGGTTGATACGGGGGTGTTGTTAAAAGCTGTGCTAAATAAGGAAGTTGGATTGAGAACAGGAAATGTTCTGAGTCATGTCGCTGTTTTTGATGTTCCCACTTATCATAAACTGTTAATAGTTACTGATGCGGCAATGAATATTGCTCCTGATTTGGAGACAAAAAAACAAATACTTGAAAATGCATTGGTTGTATCAAGAGCCTTGGATATAGAAGAAGCAAAAGTAGCTGTAATCGCTGCAAAAGAAAAAGTGAATCCCAAAATGCCTGCAACAGTTGACGCAGGAGAATTGGTTAAAATGAACGAAGCAGGCGAAATAAAAGGCTGCTTGGTGGGAGGGCCATTTGCTTTAGACATTGCGGTTTCTTCAGAGGCGGCAAAAATAAAAGGTTTTGTACATCCTGCAGCCGGAGATGCTGACATTCTACTGTGCCCTACCATTGAAGCTGGAAATATACTGTATAAGTCTTTGACATTCCTTGCAAAGGCCGAGGGCGCAGGTGTAATAGTTGGGACAAAAGCACCAGTCATTTTAACTTCCAGAGCAGACAGTGAAGAAACAAAACTGAATTCAATTGCCTTAGGTGTTTTAATGGCAGCAAAGCTGTAAGGAGAATAAAAATATGATTAAGAATAAAATATTAGTAATCAATCCAGGATCGACTTCAACAAAAATTGGTGTGTTTGAGGATAGTACAGAGATTTTTGAAACTGTTTTAAGACATTCGTCAGAAGAAATCAATAAATATTTGAAGATTATTGATCAATATGATTTCAGAAAGAATGTTATTTTAAACACGTTAAGTGAAAAGGGCATCAGTTTGTCTGAATTAACAGCGGTAGTCGGCAGAGGCGGGTTGCTGAAACCTATTGAAGGGGGAACTTATCATGTCACCCCACAAATGATTGAAGATTTAAAAACCGGATTACTGGGAGAACATGCGTCAAACCTGGGTGGGATACTGGCTTTTGAAATTGCATCTAAATTAAACATACCCTCTTTTATTGTTGATCCGGTTGTCGTGGATGAAATGCAGGATTTGGCAAGAATTTCCGGTATGCCGGAACTTCCAAGAATAAGTATTTTACATGCACTCAATCAAAAGGCGGTGGCCCGAAAAGCATCTCTGGAGCTGGGAAAAAAATATGAACAGCTGAATTTTATTGTCGTTCATATGGGTGGCGGCATTTCTGTCGGCGCACACAGAAAAGGGAAAGTTATAGATGTAAATAATGCACTTGATGGAGATGGACCTTTTTCACCCGAAAGAGCAGGTGGAGTCCCTGCTGGCGGATTGGCAGCAATGTGTTTTTCAGGGGATTATTCATTTGAGGACATAAAAAAGAAACTGAAGGGTAAAGGTGGACTGGTAGCCTATTTAAATACAAACGATGGTATTGAAGTGGGAAAAAGAATCAAGGCTGGAGACAAAGAAGCTGAGTTAATATATAAAGCGATGGCTTACCAGATTTCTAAAGAAATAGGGGCCTGCGCAACAACTTTGAAAGGGGAAGTGGATGCGATCATATTAACCGGTGGAATTGCTTATGATAATAAATTCATTTCATGGGTCAGTGAAAATGTCAGCTTTATTGCCAGAATAATTGTGTACCCAGGAGAAGATGAAATGAGCGCCTTGTCAAATGGTGCGTTGCGAGTGTTAACCGGTGAAGAAGAAGCAAAAAAGTATTAATTG
>JAENWI010000152.1 GCA_016650115.1 Peptostreptococcaceae bacterium
CCTACCCCTACATCAGCGTTACTTCATTCATCCACAATGGTAAAAGCCGGCGTATTCCTGATTATAAAACTGTCACCAGTTCTTGGATGGAATATTGCGGGAGTTATGGTCATGATGGTGGGTGGAATAACCTTCCTGTTTGCATCATTTGCGGCAATTTCACAAACCAATGCAAAGAGAGTTCTTGCTTACTCAACAGTAGCAAACCTTGGACTTATAACAGCCTGTGCAGGAATAGGCACTTCGGCGGCAGTATGGGCAGCAATTATGCTGGTAATATTCCATGCGGTTACCAAATCACTTTTATTCCTATGCGTCGGTACTGCAGAACATAATATTGGCAGCCGAGATATTGAAGACATGGATGGATTATTCGGAAGAATGCCAAGACTGGCTACATTTATGATTATAGGTATATCAGCTATGTTCCTGGCACCTTTTGGAATGCTGGTATCAAAATGGGCAGCAATGACCGCCTTTATTGATTCTGGAAATATTATTCTTGTAGCAATCATATGTTTTGGAAGTGCTGCGACTGCTTTCTACTGGACCAAGTGGCTTGGAAAAATGACAGCTATAATGGCCAGGAGGGAGAATATTCAGGACAATGTCCACAAAGAAGAATGGATTGTTCTTGGGACCCTGACAGGGCTTACTATTGGGGCAATACTCTTGTTCCCAATCATTTCAAGTACTATTTTAGTACCTTATCTGACATCAGTATTTACAAGCGTAAATGCGGCATCACTGCTTTCAGGCAATATGTTTATTATGACGGCAATGCTGGCACTGGTTATCCTTCTTCCTTTGTTATTCTATGGTAAAACAAATAAGAAGATTGTACCAATCTATCTTTCGGGGGTTAACCTTGGAGATGATTTGACATTTACAGACTCTATGCAGCAACCTATGCCGGTTTCCTTAAAGAACTGGTATATGGAAGATTACTTTAGTGATGAGAAAATGTGCCGATATGGCGGAATAGCCTCATCAGTAATTATTATTGCTGTATTAGCGATATTACTAGGAGGTGTGCTGTAATGATAAATACTATTTTATGGGTAATTGCATACCTTGTATTGGCACCAGTTATTGGTGGACTGCTGGCTGGTATTGACAGAGTTATCACGGCTAGAATGCAGGGAAGATTCGGTCCGCCGGTTCTACAGCCGTTTTATGATGTTTTAAAGCTTACTGAAAAAGAAGCTATAACAGTAAATAAAGTTCAGGATTTTTATGTTCTTTGCTTTTTTATATTTGTTGTTATTACAGGGTGCTTCTTCTTTGCAGGTGGAGATCTGCTTTTAGTGATTTTCGCGCTGACTCTTGCCAGTGTGTTCTTGATTATTGCAGCATTTTCATCAAATTCTCCTTATGCACAGATTGGTGCTGAAAGAGAATTATTACAAATGATGGCCTACGAACCGATGGTTCTGATGACCGCAGTTGGATTTTACATGTTTACGGGAAGCTTCAGAGTTTCCGACATCCTATCATTTGGAACCATGCCTTTCTTATATATGATTGGTATTTTCATTGGATTCCTTTTTATTCTTACAATAAAGTTTAGAAAGTCGCCATTTGACTTAAGTATGTCGCATCATGCGCATCAGGAACTGGTAAAAGGATTAACAACTGAATTTTCAGGGACGACTCTTGCTTTAATTGAAGTTGCTCACTGGTATGAAAATATATTTTTATTAGGATTTATATTCCTGTTCTTTGCAAATGGAACGGCAATAGGAACAGTATTAGGACTTGCAGTTTGCCTTGCCACTTATTTTTTAGAAGTATTGATTGACAATAGCTTCGCAAGAATGAAATGGCAATTTGCACTGAAGTCTTCATGGATTATCGCTATTACAGTAGGATTTATTAATTTAGTAGTTCTACGATTTATGCCTTAAGGAGGTGTAATAATGTCATATGTAACAAAATCTCCATGGGTCATCCATTACGATGGTTCAAGTTGCAACGGTTGCGACATAGAAGTATTGGCATGCCTTACACCTATGTACGACGTTGAAAGATTCGGGATTATCAATACTGGTAATCCAAAGCATGCAGATGTATTCCTTATTACAGGCGCAGTAAATGAGCAGAATAAGGGAGTAGTAAAACAAATATATGAACAGATGCCAGAGCCGAAAGTTGTAGTGGCAATAGGAATATGTGCCACTTCAGGCGGAATATTCAAAGAATGCTATAATATTCTTGGAGGTACGGACACAGTAATACCTGTGGACGTTTATGTGCCAGGATGTGCTGCAAGACCGGAAGCAATTATTGATGGCGTTGTAAAAGGATTAGGCGTGCTAGCTGAAAAGAGAGAAACAATGATTGCAAAAATTAAAATTAAGGAGGAAGCATAAAATGAGTGTTCAAAGTTTTAACGGCAGAAACATCGTTCCTATCAAGTCTTCTGAATTAATCGAAAAAATTACAGACCTGAAGGCAGACGGATACAGACTTGTGCAGGCTTGCTGCACAAAAGTACCGGCAGGGTTTGAAATATTGTATTCACTGGATAAAGACAACAACTTATTGAATTTAAAATTAACCATTCCTGAGGAAGAAGAAATCATGAGTGTAACTGGCATTTATTGGGCAGCATTTATTTACGAAAATGAAATGCAGGATCTCTTTGGTGTTAAGATTAAGCACATGGCGTTAAATTATGGCGGCCATTTCTTTAAGGTTTCCGAACCTACTCCCTGGAATCCAAAGAATTAAGAAAGGAAGATTATTATGGGTAAAAGAACTATTATTCCTTTCGGACCACAGCATCCGGTATTGCCGGAACCAATACATCTTGACCTGGTAATTGAAGATGAAAGAGTTGTTGAAGCAATCCCTTCGATAGGTTTCATTCATAGAGGGTTGGAAAAGCTGGTGGAAAAAAAGGAATATACCGAGATGGTATATGTTATAGAAAGAGTTTGCGGCATTTGCAGCTTTGGACATGGGTGGGGATATTGTGCATCCATAGAAGGCGCCATGGATATAGAAGTTCCAGTGAGAGCTGAATATCTGAGAACCATCTGGCATGAGTTGTCAAGGATACACAGCCACTTGTTATGGCTTGGATTAACGGCAGACGGTTTTGGTTTTGAAAGTCTGTTTATGCATTGCTGGAAAGTCAGAGAAACTATTTTAGACATTTTTGAAAAGACAACCGGTGGAAGAGTTATTTTTTCTGTATGTAAGGTTGGCGGAGTAAGAAAAGATATAGACAAAGCTACTTTAAATGAAATTTCGGAAGCCTTAACAAAAATCAAGTCTGAAATAATGGAACTCGCTGAGGTATTCCTTGAAGATAATTCCGTTAAGAACAGACTTTGCGGTGTTGGATACCTTTCCAAAGAAGATGCCATGGAGCTTTGTGCAGTCGGACCAATGGCTCGAGCTTCCGGAGTTCGTATGGATATGCGTATTGACGGAGTTGGTGTATATAATGAGCTTGGATTTGAGCCGGTTACCACAGATGAAGGTGATTGCTACGGCCGAGTCAAGGTTAGAATACATGAGGTTTATCAATCCATTGATTTAATCAAAAAAGCAATAGATTTGATTCCAGAAGGGGAACTTTCAGTTCCTGTATCTGGACCTGTTACTGGAGAGTATATAGCCAGACTTGAACAGCCAAGAGGAGAAGCTTTCTATTATGCAAAGGGAAACGGAACCAAGTTCTTAGAAAGAATGAGAGTCAGGACACCTACCAACATGAATATACCTGCCCTTGTAAAGACTTTGCAGGGTTGTGATTTGGCTGACGTCCCAATGTTAGTGCTTACGATTGATCCGTGTATCAGTTGTACAGAAAGGTAGGTGAGAGTACAGTGTTAGTATCAAAAATCAGTAAATTAGTCCTTCGCAGTTTGTTTAAAAAACCAGCGACTCTCATGTACCCGGTCATACCAAGAGAATGGCAGGAAAGAACAAGAGGCCATATAGGGATAGTGGAAGAAGACTGCATTTTATGCGGTATTTGTTCTAAAAAATGCCCTACAAATTGCATCACAGTTGACAGAAATAAAAGAAAATGGACAATTGAAAGAATGCAATGCATCCAATGCGGATGTTGTGCAGATGTTTGCCCAAAAAAATGCCTGACAATGGAGCAAGCCTATAC
>JAENWI010000074.1 GCA_016650115.1 Peptostreptococcaceae bacterium
TGATAAAATGGTAAAATATGGGATTTCATTTGATATTGGAACCACCACAGTTGTCGGTAACCTGTGGGATTTAGAGAAAGGGACTAGCCTACAAATTATCGGTAAAACCAATCCACAAATCATATTTGGCGCGGATGTTATTTCCAGAATAAATTATTGCGAGGATGATTCTGCAAAATTTAAAATAATAAGAGATAAAATAACAGGCTGCTTAAATGAACTAATAAAGGAACTTTTAACGGACAATAAAATCGAAAACAAGGATATTATAAAAGTTACTGCAGCGGGAAATACGACAATGTCTCACATATTTTCAGGATTTAATCCAAAGCCACTTGCAAGATCACCTTTTACGCCTGCATATTCAGGTGAAAAGGTATTCAAAGCAAGAGAAGTAGGATTAAACTTAGAGCCAGAGACAGAGGTCATACTGTTGTCAAATATAGCTGGCCATATCGGCGGTGATATTACAGCCGGCATATTGGCTACCAGAATGGAAGACCTTAAAGGAATTACTCTTTTTATTGATATTGGAACTAATGGGGAAATTGTTTTATCAAAAAATGATAAAATCTATGCATGCTCAACCGCAGCAGGTCCTGCCTTCGAAGGAGCATTTATTTATCAGGGGATGAGAGCAGAAGCCGGTGCTATTGAAAAAATAAAAATAAAAAACGGGACTGTTTTTTTTAAGACCGTTGAGAATAAAGAACCGGAAGGCATTTGTGGTTCGGGTATCATACGGGTGATTGGCGAACTCTTAAAAACAGGAATCATAAATAAGTCTGGAAGGCTTTTGATGCCTGTAGAATTGGAGGAAGCTCAACTTTCAGATGATTTGAAATCAAGGCTTCGAGAAAACCATGATGGCAGAGAATTTGTAATTGTTTTTAAAAAAGATAAGGCGGATATTGTAATAACCCAGAAAGACATCAGAGAAGTGCAATTGGCGAAAGGAGCTATACATTCAGGTATAATTCTATTACTGGGGTTGCTGAATGAAGAAATCAAGAATGTCGACAGGGTGATTTTAGGCGGAGCTTTTGGCAACTACCTAAATAAAAAGAGTGCTGTGGAAATAGGAATATTGCCTGATATAGACTTAAACAAGATAATATCTGCGGGAAATACTGCCGGCACAGGTGCAAGCCTTGTTCTTTTGTCTGAAGCGGAAAGGAAAAAAGCCATTCATCTTGCTGAAAAAACAGAGCATTTAGAACTGGCCAACTGCAGCAATTTTCAGGAAGAATTTCTAAAATCCATGTCATTCTAGATTTAAAATAAAAAAATATAAACCTCCCGCCAATCTGTTGGCGGGAGGTTATCTTTATTTTAAAAACCTTCTGACAATTAAATTATTTTCTGACATCCATCGGTACATACTCCAGATGAGGCTGCACACAATTATATGCAGGTCTCATCAATTTCTTCCCGGAAACTATTTCCTCAAGTCTGTGGGCGCACCAGCCTGAAAGCCTTGCTGTCGCAAATATTGGCGTGGCAATATCAGTGGGTATGTTTAATGCGTTATACACGAAACCGGAATAAAGATCTACATTTGCCGGCATTGGTTTTTTTACACCGGTAACTTCTTCATAAAGTTCTGATCCATTTCTCTCAATGAAATCACACAGCATGAATTCATCAACAAGATTCTTGTCAGCTGCAAGTTTTTTAGCCATATCCTTCAGAACAACAGCTCGTGGATCAGATAAAGTGTAAATGGCGTGACCAAGTCCATAGATCAGCCCGGTTCCATCATTGGCTTCTCCTTTAAGAACTCTAATCAAATATTTTCTAACTTCTTTATAATCTGTAATATCTTTCACATTTCGCTTTAAATCAGCCAGCATTTCAATAACAGCGATGTTTGCTCCTCCATGTTTTGGCCCTTTCAAAGACCCAACCGCTGCAGAAATTGCAGAATAGGTATCTGTTCCAGAGGATGAAATAAGATGAGTTGTAAAGGTTGAGTTGTTACCGCCACCATGCTCTGCATGAAGGGTAAGACATATATCGAGAAGCTTCGCTTCAAGATCAGTATATTCTCCGTTTGCCCTAATCAGTCTTAAAATGTTTTCAGCTGTGCTGAGTTCTGGTATCGGATAATGAATATGCAAACTTTGATTATCAAAATATGCTCGCTTTGCCTGATAGCCATAGGCAATTAAACTCGGAAAATATCCAATCAAAGCAATTGATTGGCTTAAAACGTTTTTAACCGAAGTATCTTCAGGAGAAGTGTCATAGGAATAGAGCGCAAGGACACTTCGAGCAAGCTTATTCATAATACTTACAGAAGGTGCGGTCAGTATCATATCGCGCGTAAACCCTAAAGGTAATTCTCTTCTTGAACCTAGCAGGATTTGGAAATCCTTTAGCTGAGTTTGGGTTGGCAACTGGCCAAAAAGCAAAAGATAAGTAGTTTCCTCAAATCCAAAACGGTTCTCATTGATGCAGCTTGTTACTATATCATCTATACCATAGCCTCTATAAAACAGCTTCCCTTCAACTGGAACCTTCTCTTTTTTTTCGTTGATTTCATATCCAACGACATCCCCTATTCGAGTGAGACCGACAACGACCCCTGTGCCGTTTGAGTTTCTAAGGCCTCTTTTAACATCATATTTAATGTATAAATCATTATTAATATTGTCGGTAGCGGAGATTTTACCCGCCATCTGAGTAATAAAAGTATCTTCATTTACAGCCAAAGAAGAAGCCTGATTTTTTTTAGTACCCAGTTGTTTTCCTTTTAAATTTAGTATTTTATCAAACATAATATCCCCTCAAATTTTAAATTGTTAATTTTAATAGTATACCATACTAAAGCGCTGCTATCAAGAAAAAGGTTAGCGTATATATTTGATTTAGATGTCAAAAACGGGTATAATAATATAGCTATGAAAAATTTTAAAATTGTATCAAATTACAAACCAACAGGGGATCAGCCTGAGGCAGTTTCAAAACTGACGCAGGGTGTTTTCGATGGAAAAAAATATCAGACATTGCTGGGGGTAACAGGTTCTGGCAAGACTTTTACAATGGCAAATGTTATTGAGAATGTACAACGACCAACACTTGTGATTTCCCACAATAAAACTCTTGCGGCTCAGCTTTGCGGAGAATTTAAAGAATTTTTCCCTGACAATGCAGTTGAATATTTTGTCAGCTATTATGATTACTATCAGCCCGAAGCGTATGTGGCCTCAACAGATACCTACATCGAAAAGGATTCGGATATCAATGAGGAAATAGAAAAACTCCGCCATTCAGCGACCGCGGCATTGGCAGAACGCCGGGATGTGATTATTGTTGCAAGTGTTTCTTGTATTTATGGACTTGGGAGCCCTTTTGATTACGAAAATCAAATGCTTTCACTAAGATCCGGAACAGAAAAAAACAGACAGGAAATGTTGAGAAAATTAGTTGACATTCAATATAACAGAAATGATTTGGCTTTTGAGAGAGGTTCTTTCAGAGTTCGAGGAGATATCGTGGATATTTTCCCGGCTGGTTCAGAGAGCGCAATAAGAGTTGAATTTTTTGGAGATGAGATAGAAACTTTAAAAGAAATTAATCCGCTAACTGGAGAAATACTTGGGATAAGAAACCATGTCTCTATATTCCCTGCTTCCCATTACGTGACATCAAAAGAAAATGTGGAACGGGCAATTCATACGATAGAGGATGAGTTGGAAGAGAGAATTATCTGGTTTAAGGATAGAGGGAAACTAATAGAAGCCCAAAGAATAGAACAAAGAACCAGATATGACATGGAAATGCTTCGAGAGGTAGGCACATGCAAAGGAATTGAAAATTATTCAAGACATATCAATGGATTACCTCCTGGAAACAGACCTTATACATTAATTGACTACTTCCCGAAAGATTTTATGATTATTATGGATGAATCTCATGTAATGCTACCACAATTAAGGGCTATGTACGCGGGGGACAAATCTAGAAAGTCAGCTTTAGTTGATTACGGATTCAGGCTCCCTTCAGCTTTAGACAACAGGCCGCTCCAATTTGAGGAATTCAACGGGATGGTAAACCAGCTTGTCTACGTCAGTGCTACACCAACCAAATATGAACTGGAGCAAAGCGAGGGGATTTCAGCTGAGCAGGTAATCAGACCAACAGGTTTAGTCGATCCTGAAATATTTGTAAGACCGTCCCTTGGGCAGATAGATGATTTGATTGGAGAAATTAATAAGCTTACGGCAAAGGGAGAAAAAATACTTATTACGACTTTGACTAAAAAAATGTCGGAAAGCCTGACGGATTACCTGAAAAATGTAGGCATAAAAGTCAATTACCTTCATTCTGAGATTGAAACACTGGAGAGAGTAAAAATACTAAGGGATTTAAGACTTGGTGTATTTGATGTGTTAATTGGAATAAATCTTTTAAGAGAGGGACTGGATTTGCCGGAGGTGTCTTTGGTCGTTATTCTGGATGCTGATAAGCAAGGATTTTTAAGAACGGAAACGTCATTGATTCAGACCATAGGGAGAGCTGCAAGAAATGTGAATGGTAGAGTCATTATGTATGCAGATGGAATCAGTGAAGCCATGGCGAAAGCTATAGATGAAACAGGCAGAAGAAGAAAAATACAGCAGCAGTACAATGAGGACCATGGGATAACGCCGACAACAATAGATAAGGCTGTAAGGGGGATTATAGAAGCGACCAAGGTGGCAGAGACAACAATGGACTACTATCATGGACGATCTGCCTTAGAACTCACCAAGAGTGAAAAGGCGGACTATATAAAAAGATTAGAAAAAGAAATGAAACAGGCAGCTCAGGATTTGCATTTTGAGAGAGCAGCACAGCTGAGGGATTTAATATTTGAGATAAAAGCGAATCTGTTGTAATTAGAAAGAATATCTCAAATGGGACAGATTGAATATAATATAATTGACAGGGTCATTATAGGGAATTTGAGGAGAAAAAAATGGCAAGGAACATATTTATTAAAGGTGCCAATGAACATAATTTGAAGAATATAGATGTTACAATACCTAGGGACAAGATGGTTGTTCTTACGGGGCTTTCTGGTTCCGGGAAATCATCCCTTGCTTTTGACACCCTATATGCAGAAGGCCAAAGACGTTATGTGGAAAGCCTTTCATCTTACGCACGTCAATTTTTAGGACAGATGGAGAAGCCGGATGTTGAATACATCGAAGGTCTTTCCCCGGCGATTTCCATTGACCAGAAGACGACAAGCAAGAACCCAAGATCCACTGTAGGAACGGTTACCGAGATTCATGATTACTTGAGGCTACTGTATGCAAGAATAGGGATTCCTCATTGTTACATATGCGGAAAAGAAATAAGCAGCCAGTCTATTGATCAGATTGTAGATTCTATTATGGAGTTTGAAGAGGGATCCAGAGTGATTATATTGGCTCCTGTTATCAGAGATCGTAAGGGAGAACATGAAAAAATACTGGAAAGAATCAGAAAAGAAGGGTTTACCAGAGCCCGAATAGATGGAGAAATGTATGAGCTGAACGATGACGATATTTCACTTGAAAAAACCTTCAAGCATACAATAGAAATTGTAGTAGACAGAGTCGTTATTAAGCCGGGAATCGAAAGCAGACTGACAGAAGCAGTTGAGCTTGCAATAAGTCACGGAGACGGACTTGTGCTTGCTAATGACAGAGTTTTCAGCACAAAACTTGCATGCCCTGAGCATAACGTTGGGATTGAGGAAATGGAACCAAGAATGTTTTCATTCAACAGTCCGTTCGGTGCATGCCCAGATTGTAACGGGCTGGGATTTAAACAAAGAATAGATCCGGATTTAATCATTGAGAATCAGGAACTGAGCATTATAGGAGGTTGCCTTGGAAATGCGTTTGCTTCTATGGAGGCGGCTGGGTTTTACAGGCAAATGATAGAGGCACTTGCCCTTGAACATGGGGCTGATTTGAACAGTCCGTATAAAGATCTCCCTGATAAATTTAAAAATGAATTGCTTTACGGAACGGGGAAAAGACATATTAAATACCATTACAGAAGCAGAAACAGCAATAATAAATCTTATATGGATCACTCTTTTGAGGGAGTTATTAATAATCTTGAAAGAAGATACAGAGAAACAGGCTCTGACTATATGAAAGATAAGATGGACCAGTATATGAGAGTGACTCCTTGTGAAACCTGTGGTGGGCAAAGACTTAAACCTGAAGTCCTTGCAGTTACTGTCGGTGGTAAAAACATTGCGGAAATTTCCGAGCTATCCATCAGAGAAGCGATAAAATTTATGCTGAAGATAAAGCTGTCAAAAAAAGATGAGGCAATATCAAATCAGATCACAAAGGAAATAAAAGCTAGGCTTAACTTTCTTATAGATGTCGGGCTTGATTACCTCAGCCTTTCTAGAGCATCCGGAAGTCTTTCGGGAGGCGAATCTCAGAGAATAAGGCTTGCCACTCAAATCGGATCAAGCCTGGTCGGGGTATTGTATATTTTGGATGAACCAAGCATTGGATTGCATCAGAAAGATAATGCAAAGCTGTTAAAGACCCTCAGACATCTGACAGATTTGGGTAATACGCTCATTATTGTGGAACATGACGAAGAAACAATGTATGAAGCAGACCATATTATTGATATCGGCCCGGAAGCAGGAATCCATGGCGGAGAAATCGTCGCAGAAGGCACAATTGAAGATATTAAGGCTTGTGAAAGATCATTAACTGGTCAGTATTTAACGGGCAAACGTAAAATAGAGGTGCCAAAAGAGCGAAGAAAAGGAAATAATTTAAAACTTCAAATAATGGGAGCTGCTGAAAA
>JAENWI010000153.1 GCA_016650115.1 Peptostreptococcaceae bacterium
CAATCGCGGTTGCATAGAGACTGTATGTTCTGCAAAGTTTTTCGAAAATCAGGGACTTGCTGCAAAAGAAGTAATTGATAAAGCAAAGGCTGGAGATCAACAATCTCTTGAAATTTTTAATGAATATCTGGGATATTTAAGTGATGCCATTGTATCTGTTTCAATGCTTCTTGATACTGAAGTCATTGCGCTGGGCGGCGGCATCAGTCAAGCTGGAGACTTTCTTTTTGACCCTCTCAGGAAATTGGTTGAGGAAAAATCCTTCTTTAAATTCCCTCGTAAAATAGTTCCAACTGAACTTGGAAATAAGGCGGGAATTATCGGAGCGGCAATATTGGGGAAAGAAAAAAATGTTTAGAAGAAGAGTAATGGAGGAAACGAAATGCAGATAATTGTTGTAGGTTGTGGTAAAGTCGGGTCTCAGTTTGCAAAAATGATGTCAGGAGAAGGGCATGACATAGTGGTTGTTGACAGTAATATCGACAATTTCAAGATGCTTGGGCAAAACTTCAAAGGACTCACTGTTTTAGGCATATCGATTGACGAGGATGTATTAAAAAAAGCAGGAATTGAAAGCGCAGATGGATTGGCAGCACTTACTCCGGATGATAACATAAACATGATGGCTTGTCAGGTTGCAAAAGAAATTTTTGATGTCCCGAGAATTTTCTGCCGGATTCAGGACCCTGTCAGGGAACAGGTTTTTTATCAATTTGGAGTTCACACGATATGCCCAACGGATATGGCAGTACAGGAATTTCGAGCATTGATGCTTGGTGAGGCAAGTTCTACTGCCTGCTATATAAATAACACAGGCATTGATTTTGATTATTCAAGAGTAAAAAAAGAAGATGTGGGGAAATATGCCAGCGATTTGAAGGTTGAGAAAAATACCATAATCGTTGGACTTATAAAAGAGGGAGAACTTCATCTTAACAATCCCAAATTAAAACTGGGGCTTGATGATGAAATAGTCATCATTAAAAAATTATAAAGGAGCAATCTATGAATATTATAATTATTGGTGGAGGTAAAGTCGGATATTATCTTGCAAAAACCCTTTTATCTTATCACCATAAAGTTAAAGTAATTGAATTAAAAAAAACGATTTGCGAAAAGATTGCAAACGAACTGAATATCCCCGTATATAATGGAGATGCAACTAAAATTGACATTTTGAAAGATGCAGGGGCAGCAAATGCAGATGTTTTCATTGCTGTGACTGGCCTAGATGAAGAGAATTTAATAGCCTGTGAGCTGGCAAAAAATAATCTGAATGTACGAAAAACCATAGCAAGGGTCAATAACCCTAAAAACGCAAAAGTTTTTCATACATTAGGTGTTGATTTTGCGGTGAGCAGTACAACATTGATTGCAAATCTTATAGAAGAAGAAGTGGATTATTCTGGGATGAAAACACTAACTAATATAAAGAATAATAAAATTATTGTCAGTGAAATAGAAATTCAAAAAACTTCCCCGGTTTTCAATAAGAAAGTCAAAGACATTAAAATTCCAAAAGATTGCCTTCTTGTATCAGTCATTAAAAAGGAAGAAGTTCTTCGCCCAAGTGAAAACCTTGTTTTGATGGAGGGGGATTCAGTTATTGTTATTTCGGATTTTGAAGATAAAAAGCTTCTTAGAAAAATATTTATAGGAGCATCAGATTAATCAGCCAACCATTATTTTGCCTTCCGGATAAACAGAATTTTGTGAGGTTTTATCCGCTTTCATAGCAACAGCGATAGCAAAAGTTAGCGGGCCCACTCTGCCTAAAAACATGGTGAAGACCAGCAAAAGTTTACTGATGTCATGCAGGGATGGAGTAATTCCAGTGGATAAGCCTACTGTGCCGAACGCAGAGGTCACTTCATACAGAACATTAACAAAGCCAATTTTTTCAACACCGATTATTATTATCGTCATAATAAAGATAATGACAATGCCTAAACTGGCTATTGAAATGGCCTTGTTGACAACTTCTTGTGATACCTTTCTTCGTAATATGATGGTTTCATTATTCCCCTTGATATTTGAGATGATGGCTATCATAATAATTCCAAAGGTTGTGACTTTAATGCCTCCGCCTGTGGATCCTGGTGCAGCGCCGATAAACATTAACAGAATACTGGTCATTTTGGAAACCTCACTCATTTCATTAAGGGGGAGAGTATTAAAACCAGCCGTTCGGCAGGAGACAGACTGGAAAACAGCAGCATTGATTTTTTCAAACATGGTTAATGAACCCATGGTCTCCGGGTTGCCGGATTCCAGTATAATGAAAAAAACCGCCCCAAAAACAATTAATAAAAAAGACATAATCAGCACAATTTTAGTGTGAAGATAAAGCCTGTGCAAGTTGTGATAATCATACAGGTCTTGCCATACTATGAAGCCGAGACCGCCTATTATAATCAATATAGCAGTCGTGTATATAACAACAGGATCATTATTAAATTCGGTTAAACTTCGATAATCGCCCATAAGGTCAAATCCCGCATTGCAGAAAGAGGAAATAGAATGAAAGATAGACATATAGATTCCTCTTATGCCAAATCGCGGTATAAACCGAAAGGACAGAAAAATGGCACCAAGCAGTTCAACTGCAAAGGTAATGAGAACAATTCTTTTCATCAGTCCTGTTATCTGTGTAAAACTGTAATTGCTGATTGATTCCTGGGCAATGATTTTACCCTTCATGCTTATTTTTCGCCCAAGGAGTATGGAAAAGAAAGTGGCAAGCGTGATTAATCCAAGCCCTCCGACTTGAATTAAAACAAGGATTACCATTTGACCGAATAATGTCCATTGGGTTAAAGTGTCAGCGATGACGAGACCTGTTACACAGGTGGCTGATGTGGCTGTAAAGAAAGCATTAATAAAACCAATACTTATACCATCATTTGAAGCAATGGGAAGGTTTAACAGAATTGTTCCAATTAGAATAATCATTGCGAAACTGGATACAATAATCCTTGTTGGAGAAAGACTGTTCAGTTTGATTTTTCTTCTCAACGATATTATTTGTGACATTGTTTTAAAACCTTTCTAATTTATAATAATAAATATATTTGACCTGGGTTTAAAAACCCAGTGTATTAAGCAATAGTTATTGTAACACTTTATTTTTTTTATGTAAAGAGAATATGAAAAAGGCTTGCATTATACATCACTTATTGTATAATAGAAGGGCATTGAATTAAAAAAATGCTCTCTGTGCTGGCATAAGGCCAACACCATTTAGACCATAGGGAGGTGAAAAAGAATGACGAATTATGAAGTTATATTTATACTGGAGGCTGCTTTAGAAGACGAGAAAAAGGAAGCTGTGATTGAGACTGTTAAAGGTATTATCGCTGCTGACGGAGAAGTCAATAAAGTTGATGTTTGGGGAATAAAAAGGCTTGCATATCCTATCCAGAAGAAAAACGAAGGATATTATGTGTTAGTTGATTTTAACGGAACTCCTCAGCTTCCAAAAGAGCTGGACAGAAGACTTAGAATTTCTGATGCTGTAATCAGACATATGATAATCAACAAAGAGGAGAAATAGGATTGGGGTGTATTTATGAATAGTGTAGTACTAATCGGCAGACTAACAAGAGACCCTGAGGTAAGGTATACACCTGAATCACAAATGGCAGTTGCAACCTTTACCATTGCTATTGATAGAATGCAAAGAGCAGGAAAAGAAAAGCAGACTGATTTTCCAAGGATAACTGTATTTGGCAAAACTGCAGAAAACTGTGAAAAATTTTTGACAAAAGGCAAACTTGTCGGAGTTCAAGGTAGATTGCAGACAGGAAGCTACAAGAATAAAGAAGGCGTAACAGTTTATACGACTGATGTTGTGGCCGACAGAGTGGAATTTTTAGAATGGGGCGATAAGAGTGAAAACTCTTCTCCAAAAGTTGAGTCCGGAATACCCGATGGGTTCCAGGCAATAGAGGATGATGACATTCCGTTTTAAAGACCAACAATTTATACAGTAATATACTGGAACAGTAATTCTCTTGTGAATTGAATGACTGCAAAAGTTTACAAAGAATAATAGAATATAGAAAGGAGAGCTAATCTCATGATGGATAAAAGAAGA
>JAENWI010000539.1 GCA_016650115.1 Peptostreptococcaceae bacterium
ATAACGTATGAAAATAGCTATTGTTGGCGCAAGCGGAGCTGTCGGTCAAGAATTTTTAAAAATTCTTGCTGAACGAAATTTTCCATTAGACGAATTGGTTCTTTTTGGATCGGAAAGAAGTGCAGGAAGATCTTATGATTTTATGGGCAAAAAATTAGTCGTTAAAGAATTGAAACATAATGATGATTTTAAGGATATTGATATTGCTCTTACATCTGCAGGAGGATCTGCATCTTTAGAATTTGCAGAAACCATTACCCGTTTTGGAACTATTATGATTGACAATTCAAGTGCCTTCCGTTACGAAAAGGATGTTCCTCTGGTTGTTCCGGAAGTTAATCCTGAAGCTGCATTAAACAGACCCAGAAACATCATTGCAAATCCTAATTGTTCTACTATTCAAATGGTTGTACCTTTAAAACCCATCGATGATCTTTCTAAAATAACAAGAATACACGTAGCAACTTATCAGGCTGCAAGCGGTGCAGGAGCAAGCGGAATAGCCGAATTGGAGAACCAGATTAAACAGGTTGCCAATAATGAAAAAGCTACTGTTAATAAATTCCAGTATCAACTGGCTATGAATGTAATTCCTCACATTGATGTCTTCCTGGAAAATGATTATACAAAGGAAGAAATGAAAATGAACTGGGAAACTAAAAAGATTATGAACACTAATGCAGAGGTCAGTGCCACATGTGTGCGTGTACCTGTTCCCCGTTCCCATTCTGAAGCTGTATGGGTAGAAACGGAAAAAGAATTAAATATTGAAGATGTAAGAGCAGCTCTCGAAAATTTTAAAGGAATTACTGTAATTGATAATCCAAAAGAAAATAAATATCCTATGCCTTTATTTGCATCCGGCAAAGACGATGTATATGTAGGACGTTTACGCAAGGATTTAACAGATAAGAAAAGTTTGACTTTCTGGTGTGTGGGCGATCAGATAAGAAAGGGTGCAGCATTAAATGCCGTACAAATTGCTGAATGGTTACTGGCAAATGATAAAAT
>JAENWI010000201.1 GCA_016650115.1 Peptostreptococcaceae bacterium
TGCAAATATGGGCTTTCCTTGATATGTTCCACAGTTTCTTCATCTGAAATTGCAAACTTCTCTTTAAAAATATGAAGTATAAATTACTCAATTTATAAATGTGCACAAATTACAGCTTATAGGTTGCAACATAAGCTTCTCTTGTTGCATCTAAAATTCTTCTTGGACTACTTGCATCTCCTATTACAATAACTTGGTCATATTTTTTCTTTAATGATTCAACTATTCCATTATTTGGTGAATAGCCCGAAGCAATTACAACTTGATCAACATCTAATACTTCATCATTAAATTTTATTTGTGTATCCGTTATTTCTTGTACCTTTGCATTTAAATGGATTCCGACATTATATTCTTTCAGTTTTGCAAATACATGTCCCACAAAAGTTGCACCACTATCTTTAGCTATTCCATCCATCATTTCTATAATATCTACTTTTTTCCCTAATGAACCTAAATATTTTGCAGTTTCTGTACCAACAAGACCTCCGCCAATAACAACCATCTTATCTTTTGGTTCAACAACTTTATTTAAAATATCTTCTGCAAATACAACATTAGCACCATTAATACCCAGAATTGGTGGTTTTATTTGAATGGATCCAGTTGCTACAATTACATAGTCCGGCGTTAAGTCTGCAATATCTGTAGCATCTTTCACATCTTTTTTCACAATATCAATTGGTAATTTTTTTACTTGTTTTAACAAATAATCTTTGTATAATAAGAAAGTTTCCTTTTCTGGTGGTGTTGCAAGCGCATCTATTTTTTTAGCAAGGGACTCCTCTTTTTCTACTAAAGTAACATAATGACCTCTTAATGCCGCAACACGTGCTGCTTCTAAACCAGCAGGACCAGCTCCAATTACAACAACTTTTTTTGGTACCTCTGTTTTTGTAATATTTCTTTCATCTTCATAAGATGATCGAGCATTCACCAAGCAATTAATACCTTTTCCTTGCAAAACATTATCAATACATCCTTGATTACAAGCAACGCAATATTTTATTTCATCGTATCTTTTATCACGAATTTTGATAATTAAATCTTCATCCGCAATAAGTCCACGTCCGATTGCAACCATATCTGCTTTATCCTCTTCAATAACATTTTCAATTAAAGAGGCATCATTCAATCTGGCTGCAACAATTACTGGAACGGAAACTTCTTTTTTTAATTTTTCACTGTATGGTATTATGAAACCCTGTTTCACAAACATAGGTTGAATACAATATTCTATAGAATCATAGCTGCCCGCAGTTAAACTGATTGCTGCCCCTCCTGCTTGCTCTACTAACTTACAAATTTCTTTTACCTCTTCATATTTTAATCCATCTTCTAGATATTCATCTGCTGAAATACGAATGGTTACCGGAACTTTTCCATCTACAACTTTGACTATGTCCTTAAATATTTTCATAGGAAATCTGCATCTGTTTTCAAAACTTCCACCATATTCATCCGTACGTTTATTACTATGTGGAGATAAAAAGCTATGAAGTAAATATCCATGTGCAAAGTGTACTTCAATCAAATCAAATCCTGCTTCAACTGCTCTTTTTGCACCTTCTACAAATTTTTTATTGATATCTTCCATATCTTCTAAAGTCATTTCTCTTGGATCATTTCCTAAAATACTACAAGGCATTGCTGTAGGCGCAATTGGTTGAATTCCCGTAACTGCTGCAGTTGCTTGTCTACCTGCATGGTAGAGTTGTGCTCCGATCTTACCACCAGCATTATGAATTTCATCACATAATCTTGTTAATCCAGCAATAAACTTCTCATCATAAATAGCCAACTGTGTTGGTAATCCACTACCCTCCGGCGAAATAGAAATAGAGCCTGTAATAATAATTCCGACTCCTCTCTCCACTCTATCTACAAAAAAGTTAACCAGTCGGTCGCTCACTTCTCCTCCGAAGTGTGCTAGTCCATTTTCCATAGGTGCCATCATAAATCTGTTCTTTACTTCCATACTGCCAATCTTAATTGGTGTGAATAATTTTTGCATAGGTATTCTCCTTCCATATATTCGCTAGCGAATATGGGTGTTAAAAAAAATAGCTGCTAATTAATAACCGCTGTATCAAGTAGGTATTTGCTAACGAATACCTACACTACAATAGTATAATACATTGATAAAATATTTTCAATACCTTCTTGTTATTTCTTTAACAAGTTTCTCGAATATACATCCAAATATCGATTAAAATCCGACTGTCCGCTTTTTCCCACCATATTACAAACTTTATGCAATTTATTTAAAAAGTCTTCTAATTCTTCTTCACTATATTCACCAAATAAATCCATAAACCTAATGCAACTTTCAGTATTTACACTTTCATATAATGTTCCCCCCCCTTGTTCCGTTAAGTAAATCCTTATTTCCCTTGTTTCGACCTCTGTTGGCCTCTTTTCTACTAAGCCCTTTTTTTCTAATTTAGAAATCAGTACTGAGGTTGTTGATTTATTCCACATTGCAATATTTCCAAGCTCCGTTAACGTTAATCCATCTTGCACATGTAAGACCCAAAGAGCATGCTGCTGTGCATATCCAAGTCCTACCTCACTGGCAACATTTTGCCAATCTTTCTCAACATTCAAATATGTCGCTCTAATTAAGTTTAAAAACATGTTAAAATAATAATCATTTATTTTTCTGTCCATTTCTTCTCCCACTCTAACACTACTTCATTTTCTTAGTTCTAGTTTTGCTTTTATTGTAACAAAATCTATCAAATAAATCAATGACCCATATAATTCCATCTCTACTGTAGTGCGACAATTTCAAGTCTGCCTAAACCCTACCTTTACGCCAAAATCTTTCCCGCTTAGCCTATGATCTTAGTATTACAGCGTGCAGTTTCCCTGATTAAATCGTGTCGTCCGGATTTAATTGCGTCGTTTTCCCTATGAATCACCCGAAAAACAATTTGCAGTGTGACCAGACAAGAGTCTGTCGCTCAACA
>JAENWI010000190.1 GCA_016650115.1 Peptostreptococcaceae bacterium
TGTCTGGTGAGCATATAATAAAAATACGGCAGTCGTAATAGTCGTCAGTGTGTCTACAGCAACAACTCTATTTTCAAGTTCCTTGCCTTTAATCAAACGAATAAATGCAAGTAAAATTCCAGCAATAATTAATCCAATAATCAGGTACATCATATGTCAAGCACCCCTTTCAAGTTTTTTTCAAATGGTTCAACAATGCTTTCGGCACTTTTCAGTCCGTTTCCGTCAACTACATGAATATACAGATCATTGTCAATCAAATCTATTGTCAATGTTCCCGGTGTCAATGTTATCGCATTAGCTAGAAGCGCTCTCCCTACTTTTGAATCAATTGTCGTATGTACTTTTACGATCTTCGGTGAAATCGGCAAAGATGGCGAAAGCACAATTTTTGCCATAATTAAATTCGCCATGATCAATTCCCACATGAAAATAAATATAAATTTTATGCCGTAGATAATTCCAGAAATTTTGAAGTTCCTTTTGTCTTTCATCCTTGTTATAGCAAGTATCGAAATACTAAAACTCAATATTACACCTACGATCATTTCTTGCCCCGACTGCGGGAAAACTAATCCTGTCCAGATGAGAAACAACGAAATGAAAAGTAATATAAAATTTACCATATGTAATACACCTCCATAGACGTTTGTATATTGTATCCAATAATTTGCCACACGTCATATTTTACGTCAAATCACTTAAAAAGTAAATAGAAAAATCAGGATAATCTTTAAAAATTAGATTTCTGTTAATTCAAACTTCCCGGATGACGAATAATTATAATTTATCCCTGACCAGCATTGAAACGAGTAAAGTGAAATACGGGAATCAAATTAAGATATTATACAAGTGATGTGCGGAGAAACAAAAGAAAGGAACCTTAGCTTAGAGCTAAGGTTCCTTTCTTTAAAATTTTTGTAATATTACCTGATTTCAGAATTACATCCAGCTGTTAATAGTTTCTTCATTTTCTGCAATCCACTTTACAGCCGCTTCCTGTGGATCCATTCCTTCGACAATCAATGCCTCCAGGCTTCCAATATCAGCATCCGTCATTGCGAAATTTTTGATCATTGCCGCAACTTCAGGATTTTCAACAGTAAAGTTTTTATTTGCAAGAGCATGAAGCTCTTCTGCCTCGCCAAATGACAATTTAGAATCTTCTAAATATTTAACGTCATATTTTGCAAACATCCAATGTGGACTCCATCCTGTGATGGCAATCCATTCTTTATTTTTATATGCCTTTTCAAATGCTGCCATCATTGCAGCTTCACTACCCTGAATAACATCAAAACCTAGTCCATAATCTTCGTTGGCAGCATTGGCTGCTTTCATAATCCCTGCTCCAGGATCAATTCCAATTATTTCTCCATTAAACTTATCCTTGCTTGCTGCCATCTCTTCTATAGTAGTAATGTCAACATATTGCGGCACAACAATTCCGACCTTTGCATCTGCTTGATACCATGTTCCGTAGTCATCAAGATTATCCTTGTATTCATTCCAATAACTTTCATGGGTTACTGGAAGCCATGAGTCTAAGAACAAATCTAAATCGCCCTTGTCCAGACCAACATAAAGCGGTGCTGCATCAAGCTGAGTCAACTCAACGTCATAGCCCTGATCTTCAAGTATTACTTTCCATAGGTTGCTCACTGCCACGCATTCAGCCCAGTTAACCATTCCAATATTAACTGTCCCTTTTGATTCGTCAGCTTTTGCAGGTTCACTGGTTTTTCCTGAACATCCTGCCAACGTTGTCATAGTGAGAGCCAAAATCAACCCAATTATTACAAACTTCTTAAATCTTTTCAATCCGTTCTTCATAAGCATTTTCTCCTTCATATTTCTTAAAGTAAAAACTTTTCATCTATTTTCAGTTCGTTTAGAACGTCCAATCCCTTGAGTTATTCTATCTAAAACCATTGCTAAAATTACAACGGCCAAACCGTATTCAAAACCCATGCCTACTTGCATTTGGCCGATGGCGTAAAGTACACCGGCACCCAATCCACCTGCACCGATCATCGCTGTGATGACAACCATGGAAAGTGAAAGCATCATGGTCTGATTCAAACCTGCCAAAATAGTTGGTTTAGCTACAGGAAATTGTATTTTCCAGAGCAGCTGCCATGGCGTAGACCCAAATGCTTCACCAACCTCGTTCAGATCCTCCGGCACCTGCCTAAGTCCCAAATCTGTTAAGCGTATAATAGGCGGCATGGAAAAGATGATCGTCGCAAAAATTGCAGCAAATCTTCCCAGTCCGAAGAACATCAGCGCTGGAATTAGATACACAAATGAAGGCATCGTTTGCATAAAATCAAGCACAGGTGAAATAATCCTGTGGAAGACTTTGCTGCGCCCGCCAAGAATCCCCAAAGGGATTCCTATCAACACCGAAATTACAGTGGCAAAAACCACGAGGGTTACTGTACTTAGAAAAGCTGGCCACAATTCCAGATTGTATATTAATCCAAGACCAAGGGCTGACCCTAGTGCAAGCTTCCATCCAGAAGCTTTGAATGCAATGGCAGCAACCAATAATATTAACACCCACCAAGGCAAAAATTCAAGAACCGAATTCAATCCTTTTACCATTACGTCAATACTATCTGAGAATGCGTCCAGATTTTTACCGAAACTATCTAGAAACCATTCCACATTGCGGTCAATTGCATCACCTATCATTAATTTATTCATTACTGTCAACCTCCTTATCGTTAGCTAGTGCAGCCAGCACCGAACCCCTGACCAAAATGCCCAGGAGCCTGTTTTCGTCATCTATAACCGCTGTAGGAAGCTTACTTTCTGCTACAATTCCGATACTGTCTTTGATTAAAACATCTTCCTTAAGGACTGGCCCTTGATTCAATTCAACATCTGCAAGACTCGCAACATCATTTTTTTTGGCATCCAGTGCTTCGTCAATTGTTATAACACCTTTGAGATGCTTTTCTCTGTCCACGACGAATATACTTGAAAGCCCATATTGTCTCATTGCTCTGATTGCAACGGTTGGCCCATCTTTCAGCGTCATAAGCGGCTGAGCCTTTTTCATGGCATCCTTCACCGTAAGTATATTGCTCATGTCAACACCACTAACAAATTTTGACACATAA
>JAENWI010000519.1 GCA_016650115.1 Peptostreptococcaceae bacterium
CTATATCAGAATGGAGAATTTCACCATTCTCACGGTAAAGAAGGATTACAGAATCTCGTTCTGCCTCACTCAAAACCTGTGGAGAATGTGTAGATATTATAAACTGAACATTCGGGAACGTGGCTGATAATTTACTCATCACTTCCTTTTGCCACTTTGGGTGTAAGTGCAACTCTATTTCATCGATTAGTACTATCCCTTTGCCTTCTAATGGATTATCCATTATAGGATTTGCTATAGCAATTCTCCGTGCCAGATCTCCAACCAGTGCAAATAAATCTCTTTCACCTTCAGATAGTTGGTCAACGCTTAGAAGGGTCCCTTCTTTCTCCAGCTGCATGCGAAGAGGATTTCTTTTGATAGTAATCTTCTTGAATCCAGTAAACCTTTCAATCACAGTTCGAACTATTTTCAACTGAGGGTTCTGCTCAGAATCCACAATCTTATTGCCTTCTAAAATCATACCTCGAAATTGTTCATTCTCAATATCTTCTAAAGTCCTAAACCACTCAAAAAATGTCCTAAAGTTCACTTGAGGATCAAGAGCGTTTTCGTATGAGCTTAGGAGGTCGAAATTATGTTTTTTTCTTATTCTTTTTACTTTGTCCTCTGCCGTTCTCCCCACTCGATAATATACAAGTATCGGCACTGAACAGTTTTCATATGTGGTAGTAATTTTTTGTTTGTAAGAATCTGCAAGTGTTGAAAATGCCGTCATATCTGATTTCTCAGAAACTTTATATCCCGGCTTTGTTTTTATTAGAGAAACAGAATACTTTTCATCGCCTTCACTATAAGAAGTAAGAATTTTGGAAACAGATGCTCCATTCTTGATATCTGCAGGAACGAGCTGGTCGCCACTGCCACCTTGAGAACTTCGCCTCACCTTAAGAATAAACCAAGACAGATGATGAGAAACAGCATCTAGAACTGTTGTCTTACCTGCTCCGTTTATTCCACAAAGTATGGTAACCTTTCGATTCATATTAAGAGAAAGTTTCTTAATACCTCGAAAATTCTCAATATCGACCAGTTCTAAAAGCATTGGCTATACCTCAATAA
>JAENWI010000418.1 GCA_016650115.1 Peptostreptococcaceae bacterium
CTTTCCATATTTGCTAAAACCAACAATTGATTCAATGTGGCATAATCTCGGATATTCCCTCTTGTACTTGTATTTTCTTCACGCCACTGTTTAGCCGTTATTCCAAATAGAGCAACATTCAACACATCCGCTTCGCTAGCATAGGTCATAGATATTTGGTATGATGTCAACTCAGGTGGCAACAAATTTTGTTTTATTGCATCTGTATGAATTCTATAGTTTAACTTTGAGATTTCACGATTAAGGTTCCAACCTAACGAAAGTCTACTACTTTCATCGTTTTTCAATCTTTGATAATCTTTGATTATATAGAGTTTAAATTCTGCCGAAATCCATGAAGCAAACTCAAATGCAATATCTGAATGAGCAAATGTTCCACCATATCGTCCTGATTTTGAAATGATACCAATTGCATTCGTGTTTTCTATCCACTTATGCGGTGACAGTGTAAATGCATTATATCCTGCTTCTTTTCTAAACCTATCGAATTCGATAGGTTTAAATTCGGTGTTGTGAAGTTGTTCCCACAACCCTAAAAACGCAATTGTATCCTTCCCACGCATCCAGTTATTAATCACAATAAATGGTTCATCACTTTTATAACGGGCAATGTCTGTAAGAGAAATATATTCATTTTGGAAATCTTCAGTATAAATTGAAATGTCCATTCCTTTGGCATGAATTGTCTCTTTTATTGTTTTTGTCGACAAAATTTCACCTACTTTCTCAACTTTGTGCAAATGCAATTTTTCTCTTCAGATAAAAGGCATAAAGCGTAAACATACAACTATATTTTTTTGCACCACTACTCAATCCCGCCATTTTCGTAAACTCACGGAAATGGTTAATCATTTATTGCCGGTATTTCAAATTCCATTTTTAACTTGAAAACATAACCTTCGGGATATCTTTCATGCCTTTTATATGTATATCTATCGTTTTGTTGGAATCAACAAAACGATTCAGCACACTAATATTTAATATTTAGATTCTCAATTCTACAGTAATATTATATCGAACATTTGTTCTTTTAGCAAGTAATAATCTCATTTTTCCCTACCCCATTCTTTCGACATTTAGGCACACCTGAAGTTTTGTCGAATCCCTCAATCCCTTCCCCTACCTACATTACCCGCCCCAAGTGCGCCACCAGGCCCTAGCTGATACTTAGATACTTACATGATACCTGCTGTCCACACCACATTTCAAATGCCGATCCAACGTTCTTCTATCTTTATTGTCCTTGCTGTCAGTATTATAGAACACTTTATACTGTTCCGCATACCGACTGATACTTTTTTCTCCACAATGCCCTATATCAAAAGTTGTATCGCATCTGCTTTTACAGTTACATATATACATTTCTTCCGAA
>JAENWI010000069.1 GCA_016650115.1 Peptostreptococcaceae bacterium
ACTAATATAACCCTTGAAAGTACAATTGTTATATAAAACTAAACTAGTTATTAATTTGCAGGCTTTCTTTCACACGCTAAAAATACTTGTCAACTTTTGCTATAGTAATATTTCTTGGCTCGAACTTTAGAACAATCTCAATTACTACTTATTTGAATTTTTTCGCCGTTGATAATCATATCAATAAAGACCTCTACAATATCTGGATCAAACTGACTGCCAGCGCATCTTTTTATCTCTTTAATCGTATCTTTCTGACTTACGACATCTCTATAAGTCCTCAATGTTGCCATGGCATCAAACGCATCACAAATTGCAATCATCCTTGCTTCAATTTTGATTTCTTTCCCTCTAAGTCCTTGGGGGTACCCTGTTCCATCCCATCTTTCATGATGCTCAAGGGCACACTCTGACATTGCTGAGAATTCATTTACGGAGCTTAATATTCTATAGCCAATTTCAGGATGCTTTTTTATTTTGTCGTACTCTTCCATAGTTAATTTCCCCTCCTTATTAAGTATAGTGTCTGGGATACCTATTTTGCCGATATCATGCATAAGCCCTACTAATCTCATCATATTAACATCATCCTCACTAAACTCCATTTTTTTCGCAAGAGCTTCTGCGAGAATACTAACATTTTTGGAATGGATTAATTCTCTTCCATTTTTTGCATATAATGTGTTTGTTATTAAATCTATGGTTTTCTTTCTCATACTTGAACTCTCGTATACCTTATGCCTGTTCAAGTGATCCTCAGTATTTTTATAAATATTATTAATATCTTGCTCTATATCTGTCTTCGTTTCGCATCCAAGAGAAACAGAAACTTCTAAACCTTGAAAGTCTTCCATTTTTAAATAGCATTGGATACGTTCAATAACTTTCGCAGCATCATCAGCATTTGAATTAGGAAGGATTATAATAAATTCATCTCCTCCAATTCTGGCATAAACGTCATTACTTTGGCAAACTTTACTTATAACGTTTGCTGTCTTTTTTAGAAGTTCATCTCCAACCTCATGACCAAATGAATCATTAATGAGCTTTAGGCCATTAATATCTCCCATAATCAAGCTCAAGGGTAGATTCCTTTGATTATCCATCCTCTTAAGTTCTTCTTCATAGAATCTACGATTATAAAGACCTGTAAGCCCGTCATGGTAACTCAAATATTCAATATTTCTAAGACTTCTTCTTTTATCTGTAACATCCCTAAATACCAATACTGCACCAACCATTTCTCCATTTTCTTGGTAAATTGGGGCCGCACTATCTTCAATAGGCATTTCAATGCCGTCCTTATTGATCAATATTGTATAATCAGCCAATTCAGTTATTTTGCCACTCAATAGCACTTTTTTAATAATGTTTTCACTCTTTTGTTTTGTAGATTCATTGGCAATATTAAATATCTCCTCAATTGGTTTACCTACTACCTCGTTTTTATCCCACCCCGTCAATAATTCTGCAATTCTATTCAAAAATATTATATTAGCATTATTATCGCATGAAATTACAGCATCTCCAATAGATTCCAAAGTAGCTTTTAAAAGCTGCTTTTCAATATAATATGCCTTTTGAATTTCTATAATCTTAGCTTGTAAGATTAGTTCTTTATCGGCAATCACGAGTTCTGCTTCTATATCTGCTTTTTCATCAGTTTGAAATATGAGTTCTTTATTGGCGATCGAAAACTCGGCTGCCCGCTTTCCCTTTTCTTCATTTTGAAATGCCAGTTCTTTATTAGCGACCAAAAGCTCGGCTGCCTGTTTCTCCATTTTTTTATTCCGAAGTAGAATTTTTCTGTTTAAATTGATGATTTCGTACTTCAATTTTTCTATCTGGATTAGGGACTTTGCTTCTTCATTCATGGATTTCTCCTTAAATTCAATTCACAGTTACAAAACTAGATATATAATCATCTTGCATTAGTAAGTACATAGTACTTAACTTACAAGGTATGTGTTTAGTATACCCCATTTATATATAAATTGATATAAGGGCAGCTCCTGGATGATTTCCAAGAGCCTCAATCCATTATTACTAATGAGCCGTCTGAATTTATATGCTATTATATGGTAAGACTTTTTCAATAAATATCATGGCTATCTCGGGGTCAAATTGAGTTCCTACGCATCTTTTAATTTCCGCAATTGCCTTTTCTTCGGTCATTACTTTGCCGTAAGTTCTCTCACTTGTCATTGCATCATAAGCATCAGCTATAGCAATTATTCTTGCTTCCATGGATATTTGATCCCCTTTTAATCCTCTTGGATACCCAGTTCCATCCCATTTTTCCTGATGCTGAAGCACAAACTCTGCTATTTCGGAGAATTCACCGACTGAACTCAATATTCTAAAACCTATTTCAGAATGTTTTTTAATTTCTTCCCATTGATTAGCATCCAACTTTCGAGAACTATTTAGAATTCTTTCATCAACACCAATTTTTCCAATATCGTGTACTAGCCCTGCAGTTCTCACTTGACTAATCTTATCAACGTTCATATCCATTTTCTTTGCAATTTTCTCACAAAGTTTACTAACTCTCTTCGAATGAAGCATTTCCCTATGGTTCTTTTCATATAATGTATTCATGATCAGGTCTATCGGCTTACTTCTCATACTCGTGCTTTCATACAACTTATGCCTGTACATATCATCTTCTGCATTTTTTATTATATCCAGAATGTTTTCTTTCTCGTCAACTTTTGTTTTAATTCCGAATGAGATAGATATATTTATTCCATACATTTTATCCTTTAATAATATATCTTTAATTCTACTAATAATCATTTCAGCTTCATAACAATTTGTTGTAGGGAGGAGAATAGCAAACTCATCCCCTCCAAACCTAGATATTATGTCATCGCCTCTGCAGCTAACTTTTAAAGCTTCCGCAACCCTTATAAGCAGGTCATCCCCCACACTATGGCCAAAAGAATCATTCATAAATTTCAACCCGTTTACATCTCCTATGGCGACTGTTAAGGGCAGGTTTCTTTTAATATCCAGCCTTGTTATTTCTTCTTCATAAAACCTACGGTTGTACAAGTCGGTCAACTGGTCATGATAACCTATATATAAAACTTCTTCTTCATTTTTCTTCCGCTCACTCATATCACGTCCTACACCTATAATCCCTATAATATTACCATTGGCATCCAGATACGGCGCTTTGAGCATATCAAAATAACATTTTTCCCCAGTTGAATAAATCTTAATTTCATCATAATTCTTGGTTTTTTTTGTTTCCATTACTTCTATATCATGTCCAATGTAAGTGCTAGCATTTTCCCTGTCAAATAAGTCATAGTCAGTTTTACCTACAATTTCTTTATCCGGCACGCCTACAAGCCTTTGAAATTGAAGGTTACATCCAATATATGCACCTTCGGTATTCTTATAAAAGATTATATCAGGAATTGTATCTAGCAAAGAATTTATCAGCCAAGCCTGTTTTGTCTGTCGCTCCTGGCTCTCTTTTAAAACATCAATCATATCCTTAAGCTTTTTCGTTTTTTCGCGAACCTTGCTTTTAAGCGTATGATTCATCTTAACAAGCATTAAAGAAAGCAACAAAATCATTCCCAACATATACAATAAGTATATTGGGTATTTATTGCTCGACTGCTCTTCTACATACCATTTTCTATTAATTTTCGAATATTCTTTTTCTGATATTAAAGAAAATCCTTTTTTTATTGTATCTAGCATAGCAGTGTTTCCTTTTAAAACTGCTCTATGAAACTCTTCTGTGTACAGAGGTTTGGAATAATTAAATTTAGTTTGTATATTATCCCTATACATAAAATATTGTGCAGGTTGCCTATCCATAACAAAAATTGAGACTTCTCCTGATTTAGTTGCATTGATTATATCTTCATAGCTTTCATATAAACGTAAATCAGATATACCATTAGACAACAAATACATTATGCTTGCGTCTCCACTTTTAACTGCCACAGAAAATCCTTCTAGCGAACCAACTCCAGTTATGCCACATATTTCTTTTGGGAAGAATATGTTAGCATCAATCTTCGCATAGGGCTTTGTGAAGTCATACAATTTCTCTCTCTCAGCATTTTGAAATATTGTGTCGATTGCATCGTATTTTCCATTTTTCATATCTGCCTGAGCCATATCCCAGGATATTGGATAAAGTTCAACTTTTATTCCAGTCTTTTTCTCCCATAATTTCCATTGATCCACTATGATTCCCTGCGGATTTCCCGCACTATCTTTAAAAATAAATGGAGGGTAATTATCATCTAAAACCACTCTAATGGTTTTAATGTTGGGATTTATAGATTCCCTTGATAGCGCAAATCCATCTATATTTGGAACAAAAGTAATAACTGCAAAAGCAGTTATTACTGTAAATATACGTATAATTATTTTTTTATAAAACTTAATTTCTTTTATACCTTTCAATCCAATCAACCTCTTGATAGTTCATTCTTCTTCATGACCACTGATTTATAACAGGAATCATACCAAATACTCAAATATTTTACCACATTCAAAAAACCCAAGCAACATTTTTTTTAAAAATTATTTTTTTATTTTATACATGAAAAAACTCCTCTAATTATAAACAGTTTTGCTTTTTAACTGTCTACTATTAGAGGAGAATATTAATCATCCAGGAGCCTCAAATCACTATTTTCTTTTCTCAAGCAACACGCAAATTTCTGTGTGTGTCGGTTGTGCACCAGGAACTATAATGTGCACGCTTGTCAAGACAAAATTTTAGAAATTCTTAGTTATGAACTCCTTTCTTGATTTAAGCTGCATTTGCAAGTTTCCCAAAATATATTTCTCCTGTGGTCTTGTAGTTATAGCTTTGATGACCTCTGTGGTAATTGTAATGTTCAATATATTCGTTTGATGTGAACTGACTGCCTTGGTCGCTGTTTATGATTTCTGGTGCACCATCCTCCTATATCCGCAGTTATTTTAGCATCTATTAATCCATCTTCATAAAACTTTATCAATAAATACTTTTGCAATTATTGGGTCAAATTGAGTCCCTGAATTTCTTGATAATTCAGCTATAGCCGCCTCCTTGCTCATTGCCTCTCGATATGGTCGGTCCTCAGTCATTGCATCATAAGAATCTACAATGGTTATAATTCTTGCAAGTAATGGGATTTCTTCTCCTTTAAGTCCTTGAGGATAACCCTTTCCATCCCACCGTTCGTGATGTGCCAGAATATATTCAGAAATAGGTAATAGCTCTGATGACGCCAGAGCTATACGATATCCAGCTTCAGGGTGTTTTTTCATTTCACTCCATTCCTGCTCTGTCAATTTCCCATCCTTTGTTAAAATCTGTTGGTCAACGCCCATTTTACCAATATCATGAAGGCTAGCTGCCAATTCTAGTAAAAACATTTCATCATCAGAGAGGTTAATTTCTTTTCCTATAGCTTTTGCCAAATTCACCAATCTTTCTGCATGTTCTGCGGTTTCATGGCTTTTTTCAAGCATTGTTGCTTTTATTGTCGTCATCAAATTACTTCTAACACTTTTTCGTTCAAGTAGTTTTTTTCTTCTCATAGCATTTTCAGCTTCTGTAATCACCTTAGAAAAATCTTCATCAGCTAATGTTTTTGTACTATACCCCATTGAAAAGCTGAGTTTAATACTATTTTTTTCTTCAGTAATTTCATAACCTTCAGAAAATTTTCGTATCCTATCACACATATTTTTTGCCTCTGATTCTATCGTTTGGGGAAGAAGTATGAAAAATTCATCGCCACCGACCCTCGCAACAATGTCTTCAGTTCTGCAACATGTTTTAATAATACTTGCTGCAGCAATTAAAAGATTATCCCCAGTTGAATATCCAAAACTATCATTTATTAGCTTAAGTCCATCAATGTCTAATACAATAACGGAAAGCGGCAGCTGCCTTTCAATGTCAAGTCTGGTTTTCTCAGTTTCAAAGAATCTGCGGTTATATATATTAGTAAGTACATCTACGTTGCTTAAATATAGAATTTTTTCTTCTTGTTTGACTTGCTCTGAAATATCTTCAATCATGCAAAGCTCTTTTGGGTTCAATTCATTAATAGAGTTTAGAAGAGAGATTGTTAAGTTTACCCAAATAATTTGGCCATCTAGCTTGTAATATCTTTTTCTCATTTTGAATCCAGTAATTTCCCCAGTTAGCATAAGGTCCCTAAATCTTTGATTTTCAGCTATATCATCCTGGTGCGAAATTGTCTGCCAATCAAATTCCAACATGCTTTCTTCACTTCTTCCAATTATTTCTTTAAATTTCTTGTTTGTCTGTTCTGCTATTCCTGATTTAAAATCAAACAAACCGATACCCAATGGCGCTTCTTCAAACATTATTCTAAAACGCTTTTCACTAATTTTATATTCCAATTGAGTGGATTCTATTTTACTCAGCATATTATTTATTGCAGTCCCAAAATCGGACAACTCATTGTTACCATAGACATACATTCTATCAAATTTTTCTTTATCTAGACTAATAGAGAGCAATTCTTTTGACATATTTTGCAATGGCCTTGAAATATATTTGTTCAAAATTATATATATAATAAAACTCATTAATAATATTAGCAAAATGAATATCCGTTGGAATTTTAACAATTGCTTCATACTATTTAAATAAAAATCCCTTGTTTTTGTAATATTAACTATTATTGGTGCTGCTGTTTTGCTACCATCCTGTATAATTACATTGCTAAGCGTCTCATTGCCTGTATAACTAATTTTTGTTATGTAAGTTAATCCATTTATTATTGGTGCTTCACGAAGGGCCTTTATATCGTCTTCGTCTAAATCTCGCTCTGAAGCAAAAAAGATTTTAGCATTTATCTCAGACTCAATATGGGTAAGTTGAGTCTTGTCAATAACTCTTGCAAATACCATTGTCCCATCAGTCGGCTTTAAATTATGGGTATCGGTTATTTGAGAAAATGAAATGATATAATATTGGCTATCCGCAATGACAATTTGAACTCCCTGCTGATCAGCACTATGGGATGTTATTAATTTCTTTGCCTCATCCAAAAGCTCTTTTGGAAATTCGGTATAGCTATCTTCATTGAGATCGTAAAATAATTTATCAACAATAGCATTATCCTTATTGAATATAATCAATGCATTAATATCTAAATTGTCAAAAG
>JAENWI010000110.1 GCA_016650115.1 Peptostreptococcaceae bacterium
TGACAATCTCAATAATTCTGGAATGTATCTAGTGTGGACAATGAAGTTAGCTAATGTATTGGAATTAGGAGAAATATTTAACCACTATCCAAAATAACACCATAGCAAAGGAGATTAGAAGTGAATATTAACGAAGCAGCACTTGTTTTAATCGATATGCAGAAAGAAGATAATTTCAATTTAGTCAACCTTAAGACGGTCATTAAGAACTCGAAAAGATTAGTGACCGAAGTCAGAAATAAAAAAATTCCTATTATTTATACACGTCAAATTAATCGCTCCGATGGGGTCGGTCTTTCGAAGGGCGAACTTTTAAATGATGATGGGAGCCCATTTTATTATTGTTCTGGAACAGACAAAATTGAAATTATTGATGAAATCAAGCCTTTAGAGAGCGATATTATCGTTGATAAGCACCGGTGGAGCGCCTTTTACGAGACAAACTTAGATCTCTTATTGAAAAGTCTAGGGGTAAAACATTTAATTATTGGGGGTTTAGTCACGGATGGTTGTTTAATGACAACAGTGTTTGATGCGTATTTTCGTGATTATAATATTCACCTGATTAAAGATATTTGTACTACAACTAGCGAGGGAGGTCATATGGCCTCCCTCATGATTATGGCGAATTGGATCTACACCATGAAAGTTTATGATACGACGAATTTGATTAAACTCATAAACAGAGAACCTTGCCAGGTATGGGAGGCTAATGAGCCTGATTCACTTCAGTTTACACCAGAGCTAATGCGTGAAGTGTATAAAAAAATAATTTGAAAGGATGGATTGTAGCGTGAAAAAACAATTGATTGGGATCGGTTTACTAATGGTACTTAGCCTCGGTATCATAACAGGATGTGGTGCTGGTCCAACAAATGAAACTAAGAATATTGCCACAAATACAGAGGAAGACAAAGTTATTACGTTTGGTACGACCGGTTGGACCAGCACTCAAGCCCCAACGGCGATTGTGAAGTTGATTTTAGAAGAAGCGGGTTATACCGTAAAAACTAGATTTTTAGCTCAACCCATAATCTTTGAGGGGTTAAAGACTGAGCAATTGGATTTCTTCATGGATGCATGGCTCCCTTACACCGAAGCAGCTTTATGGAAAAAATATAAAGCTGATTTGATTAAAGTCTCGGCAAGTTATAAAAACGCACCCCTGGGTTGGGTTGTGCCAAGCTATGTTGAAGAGAACTCCATCGAAGAACTCAAGGGTAAAGCATCAAAATTCGGTAACAGAGTGGTAACCATATCTCCTGGAGCTGGAATCGTCGAAATTTCCAAAGAGGTAATGAAGGAGTATAACTTAGACGATTATACCCTGCTGACATCAAGTGAAACGGCCATGTTAGCAGAAGCCAAATCTAAGATGTCCCAAAAAGAGCCAATCGTATTCACGTCTTGGAGGCCCCACTCCATGTTTGCCATGTTGGATCTAAAATTCCTAGAAGATCCCAAAAAACTTTTTAAATCTGACAATGTTTATGTGATTTCTTATAAAAATATTAAAAAAACGCATCCTAAGGCCTATAAGATTCTGTCGAAGTGGAGCATTGAAATAAGCGACTTAGAACAGATGATGTTAGAAAAAGAAAAAAATGAGGTTCCCTTTGAAGAATCAGCAAAAAAGTGGATTACAGAGCATCGAGAACAGGTTGATCAAATGTTAGCGAAGGAGTAATACAGCGAAAGGATGGGACCCAGACGGATAAGCAGGCCTCGAAGATATTTCTCTCTTCGAGGCCTGCTTATTTTATTACTATACCTAAATCAAGAACATGGCTATTAATGCCCATCCCGCCAAAAAGGTAAAATTGGTCTAAATTGTCTTCACCCTCATCCTGCACAGCCTTGTTCCAAAGGGCCGGATCAACGAAGCGCGCCGCCAATGGACCAATGTCTACCTTTGTCTGTTCCTGATAACTCGAATTTACCGATTTAGCACTGCAGAATACGAAAAACGCTCTTTTTACCATTTGGGCGGGATGGGCACAATTAGCCTATAAGTGGCTTAGAGGGAGGTGTAGAATGCCTAAAATTGACACGGAATATGCGTTGGTTAAGGTTGAACTGTTGGAGATAGATAAGACCATAACCCAGTTTCAGTAATGCACCTAAATCGAAAGTGTGAAAAAAAATTATATTGATAACCTAAGCCCCCTATATGGTCTCTGTATTTTGGGGTATATTTTAGGGCTAGAGAGGTGGTATTATGAGTAATAATTACAGTGAACAGATAGAGTATTTTAGTAATCAATGAAGAATGATGTTAAATGATACATGGGAAGAAGATTATGAGACATATATCGAGGGAAATCCTAGTACCTTGTGTGGTGGTGTAAGTGGTATACCGTCATACTCTGAAAAATCAATTATTGATTGTTCACTGTAGAGTTTGCGATGTAATAAAGATTTAGGTAATTTTTTGTATTCGATTTTAATTTAAGCCGATTTTGAACAATTTCGGGTAATTGGTTGATGAAATCATCGCTGAACTTTAAAGATTTAAGTTCAAGATACAGTTTAAGCCAGATACCTTAAAGATTCAACATATTAAATTATTGAGTAGCCCCTTAGTATATGATTTCTATTCTGCTTTCATTCATTTAGACCACCTTCTATATTAGATAATAATGATTAGCATGAAGAAGTAAAGATTAATAACACTCAAATGCAAAAAAAGATTGCAAGTAAAAATCAAATGCAAAAAAGATTGCAAGGACATATACAAAAGTCCAGGCATACCACGCATTTTTTCACAGCCATTAGATTCGTCAAAAAACAAGCTGAGGTTTATTTTACGGTAAATCAACATAACGTGTTATAATTTATACATCGCCAACTAAGGAACTGAAATGTTAAAGCTCAACAGTCATTGCATTAAATTTTTTTAACGTTTTAAAAGTGTTTCCCGAGTAGCGTTTTTGCTTATATTTCTTAGAAATATAAAGAGCATAATACATAAAACCTGGTATACTACATTGGAATGATGTGATATATTGAAATTGTAAGATTTTGACTTGAAATTATGCGGAAAGCGAAAATAGAATGTAATGTGGGATTAGTTTGAATACAAATTTAAACTTTTTTATGCATAACCACATGAAAGAAGAGGTTGTAAAATGCAGGAAATTTCAAATAGAATACGAAGCGAAATTTTTAAAGCAGCAGTAGAATCTTCATATGATGGGATTCACATTTTGGATAAAAAAGGAAAAACTCTTTATATTAATAAAGCGTGCGAACGTATTGAAGGCGTTTCATGCGAAGAAGTTAGGCGTAAGGATATTAGAGAACTCGTTGAGAGCGGAGTATATTCAGAATCGGTTACTTTAAAAGTACTTGAAGAGGATGCTCCTGTGACTATAAGTCAAAAGGCTAAAAATGGTAATGAAATATTGGTGACGGGAACTCCTATATATGTAGATGGAGAAATAGATATAATTGTTGTAAATTCAAGAGATATAACAGAACTTAATCATTTAAAAAGAGAACTTTTTGAAAAGGAAGAGTTAGCCAGCAGATATCATAGGGAATTAGAATTGCTAAGGAGTGAACGCATTAAGCTAAATGGAATTATTTCAAAAAGTACTGCCATGGAAAAAATAATCAGCCTTTCCTTGATAGTTGCGAAAGTTGATTCGACTGTATTCTTGCACGGAGAATCAGGAGTCGGTAAGGGAGTTCTAAGTAATTTTATACATATGAATAGCATAAGACGTAATGGACCATTTATAAAAATTGATTGTAGCGCAATACCGGAGTCATTATTTGAATCTGAGTTGTTTGGATATGAAACAGGAGCATTTACAGGAGCCGAGCGTGGAGGGAAGACTGGTCTTTTAGAACTGGCAAATGGTGGTACTGTATTTTTAGATGAAATTGGAGAAATGCCACTTTCGATGCAAGCTAAATTGATGAGATCCATTCAAGACAGAGAAATTGTGAAAGTTGGGGGTAAGCAGATTGTCCCGATTAATATAAGGATTATTGCTGCGACGAATAGGGATTTAGAAGAGATGGTAGAAAATAAAACATTTAGAAAAGATTTGTTTTACAGATTAAATGTTGTGCCTATATTAATACCTCCACTAAGAGAAAGACCAGAAGATATCTACCCATTATTGTTGGAAATGATAAGGCGAGTTAATGATAAATATAATATGAATAAAAAGATTTCAAATGAAGCAATCGAGTGTATGATAAAGTATGAATGGCCCGGTAATATTAGAGAACTTGAAAATGTAACAGAGCGAATGATGGTGACGTCCGACGCACCGGTTATTGGGAAATTAGATGTTCCTAGGACCATAATGAGTAATTATAATGATTCAAGATGGATTGCGAAAGCATTTAAGGGAACCTATTCTCAGAAATTGAGGGAATTTGATAAATTGCTAATAACGGAGGCTATTGAAAAAGAGGGATCTGTTGTAAAAGCAGCAAATGAACTAGGTGTAAATGTTACCACCATTAGAAGAAAATTGGGTAAATATCAAGAGAATGAATAAAAATGCAAAATAGCACTACATAATGCACATTTGCACTGCACTCGAGAAGTGTTTAAAATAGAAGGTTTGTCTATAAATTATCACAAACAAACCAAAATTAAGTGCAATAGTGCGTTAAAATGAAAATTGAACTAAAACAAATAGCCTTGAAAATAGCCATTTCAAGGCTATTTTCTTTTGGCATAAAGATTGCACTATGTATTGGTGAGAGTTATATTTGCAGTATAGAATGAAAGGAATAAAAAATGAATAATTTATATAAACCTGTTGATTCGTTAAAATCGCCTAGATTTTGCGGTATAAAAACATTTATGAGGGTCCCATTTATTAGAGAAACAGAAGGAGTGGATGTTGCTATTGTAGGTATACCTTTCGATACAGCATCAACTTACCGCACGGGTTCTAGGTTTGGCCCAGCAGCTATAAGAGACATGTCGGTTACAGTTAGACCATATAATATAAATATGGAAATAAATAGTTTCGATTATATTTCTGTAATTGATTATGGAGATTTTGATATTATTCCTGGCTATATAGAGGAGAGTTACAAGATAATAGAAGAAGAATTGACCAAACTAATGAATAGTGATGTAATTCCTATATGTTTGGGTGGAGACCATTCTATTACTTTAGGTGAACTCAGAGCGGCAGCAAAAAAACATGGGCCATTAGCATTGGTTCATTTTGATTCTCATACGGACACTGTTGATTCATATTTTGGAAAGCCATATAATCATGGCACGCCATTTTATCATGCTATAAAAGAAGGATTAATAGATACGGAACACTCAATCCAAGTTGGGATGCGTGGTAATCTTTATACCCCTAATGCACTCAAAGACTCTGAAGATTTGGGGTTACAAGTTATAACGGCAAGAGAAATGCACCAAATAGGAATGGATGAGACATCTAAACGAATCTTAGCTAGAGCTGATGGGAGAAAAGCATTTCTGACATTTGATATCGACTTTGTTGATCCTGCTTATGCGCCAGGAACCGGCACTATAGAAATCGGCGGATTTACAAGTTATGAGACCATGGAATTAATTAGAGGCATAAAAGATTTGAATGCGGTTGCTTTTGATCTTGTTGAAGTGGCTCCTTCCTACGATCCTACTCAAATAACGGCAAATTTAGCAGCCAATATTGTTCATGATTTTATTGCAATGGTTGCATTAAAGAAAA
>JAENWI010000532.1 GCA_016650115.1 Peptostreptococcaceae bacterium
CCGCCTTCTCCATGATCTTTTACTTCTTTCCGGTTAAAACAATAGTTTAAGTCTATATCATAATTTTTTGCAAGCGCTATTGCAGTTGTTATTACTAATGGAATCCCTTTGTAAGCTGGCCCAAAAAGACAATTTATATCTTTCGATATATTTCCGGCTTCCATATTTTCATAAATGCATTTTGCATAAAACTCTCCAAGTTTTTCAATTTGAGAACCAGTCTTATAGGCTCCCGTATTGATAAAGTAGGATGTTTTTCGCCCGCTTTTAGTTGTAAAATCTCCAAAGGTCAAAGCGCCTGCGCTTAACATGAATTCAACAAATTCTTCTTTATAACTCATCCTCTACCTCTTTCTGTTTTGTTTGGTCTGTTTTATTAATCACAAAACCATCTCATATTTATTTTTGTAAATCACAAAAGGCATCTCTTATTTCCTTTATACTTTTAAACCCGTTGTTTCGCATATAAGCCAATAGTCCTTCTTTGACATCTATTGGTGCTGTCGGATTGACCAATGCAGCCGTTCCTACAGATATTGCCGTCGCTCCGGCCATAATAAACTCAACTGCATCTTCTCCTGTAGAAATTCCACCAAGTCCGATTACAGGTATTTTAACAGCCCTGCATACCTGATAAACCATTCTCAGTGCCACTGGTTTTATTGCCGGTCCTGAAAGCCCCCCTGTGCCGTTTGCCAATACAGGTCTTTTTCTGTTTATGTCGATACTCATTCCTAGTAATGTATTAATCAGTGAAACTCCATCCGCACCTTCTGCTTCAACCGCTTTTGCAATCTCCGTAATATCTGTGACATTAGGTGTGAGTTTTATTATTACAGGTTTTTTTGAAATAGCTTTAACTGCCTTTGTCACATCCCCTGCCATTTTAGGGTCAGTGCCAAATCCAATCCCCCCTTTTTTTATATTAGGGCAGGATATGTTTATTTCCAGCATTGAAACACTTGTTTCATTTAATTTTTCTACCACCTGACAGTATTCCTCTATGGTTCTTCCCACCACGTTGGC
>JAENWI010000493.1 GCA_016650115.1 Peptostreptococcaceae bacterium
CGAGATTAAGCAAAGAAGAAGCAATTGCAGAAATCAAGAAAAAGGCGGGGGCTCAATTTGATCCCGATATCGCCAGGGTATTTGTTGAAAAGGTTTTAGGCGTTGAGTGGTAATTTGCTCAAAGATTGACTGGCGTTAAAGCTCGTATTGAAGATAAATACGACTTCACGGCTTTTTGGCAAGCCATCAAAGAAGCCCACGAATAAAAGAGTATGGACAAAGAAGTATATAATTATGTTGCAGATCAAGAATCATTAAAACCTGAAGAAGTAATGATGATTGTACGCCATGACTGGGATTTTTTTGCTACTTTTAAATCCAGCTCGGTTATTCTTGCTTCCCTGCTCCATCCCAGAGGCCTTGAACTTAGCCTGTCTGAGTAAATATGGCTAATGTGACCTTCTACACTACATCCGACATAATCACTTGCATACAAGGCAATATATATTTTAAACAGTGCATTTGACTTATGTGAGGGCTACATAGGAGGCATAACGGGAAATGTCAATGGATTCGCAAAGTGGATAGGATCTTGAGATATGAATCAAAGTGAAGTACTGTATAAAATTAGAAGTACTATGCGAGGACATGAGGCAGAAATTCGCCCAATTTAATATGATATTTAATAAAATGTATCGTATGCGATAATATATTACATTGTAAAACTCTGCTATTATTTGATAGTAGAGTTTTTATTATGCTGATAAGGGGGAATTATAAGTGCCTAAAATTGTAAATGTAATACCAAAGGATGATTATATCTTGGAGATTGAACTCAGTAACAACCATAAGATTATTTACGATATGAAACCTAGACTTAAGGGGGTTAGGTTTTGTAAGCTTATTGATATTAAAAGATTTAAAGAAGTCAGAATTGAAAATGGGAATATCATTGTATGGGACAGTCTATGCCAGATAACAATCGATGAAATCATTAATGTAATTGAAATATGAAATTTTAAATAACTTGGTCAAACCTTTAAATGAATTTGAGGTGGGTTTGCTTTTAGTTTAACAGTTTTATGCTAAATCGGTGTGTATCAGGAGGAGTATTTTATGGGAGAACCAAAAATGATGGAAGAGAAACTTGCAAGCGAGAATGAACTGTACAAAGATATACTTTTATCACTTGGAGACGGGGTTATTTCCAC
>JAENWI010000529.1 GCA_016650115.1 Peptostreptococcaceae bacterium
ACGAACAGTGCCACCTTTTGCGTTTTTATAAATTGAGGGAAGGATTTAGGCTAAAGTGAAGATAAAACTAATAAATACTACAGCACTGGCATACTTGGGTGATGCAGTATATGAAGTGGAAGTGCGGAGGCGTATGATGGCTGCTGGTACAGAAAATGTGGACCGTCTGCATCAAATGTCCGTTAAGTTTGTCCGTGCCGAAGGACAGGCTTATGCCATAAAACAAATGCTTCATGATTTGACTGAAGAAGAACTTGCAATCGTAAAAAGGGCAAGAAATAGAAAAATAGTGTCTAAACCTAAAAACCTTGAACCTTCCATTTATAAACTGGCGACAGCATTTGAAGCGCTTATTGGATATTTATATTTAAATAAAGAGGATGAACGATTAGATGTTGTGATTTCGCATTCAATTGAAATAATTGGGAAGAGAGTTGAAAGTAATGAAAGAAAAACGGAGCAAAAATATACTTAAAGATGCCATATGGGATTATTATCTCACAAACAGAGAGATTACAAAAGAATATGATAAAGAATACAAAGATAAAAAGCCTGGGAAATTCAATAAAAGAGAAAAAATTTATGTTGTGGCAATCGTCATAGGTTTATTATTATTGCTTCTTAAATATTTCGTGTTTTAGCAAGGAGAAAAATATGAGCAAGGCAGATCAAATTTTTGTCAGTATGTGTAACGGAATCATTAACGACGGGTATTCCTCTAAAGGTCAAATGGTAAGACCTCATTGGGAAGACGGAACTCCAGCGCATACCATTAAGAATTTCGGGGTAGTAAATAGATATAACCTTTCGGAAGAATTTCCTTTATTAACGCTCAGGCCTACGGCCATAAAATCAGCGTTTGATGAAATTCTTTGGATTTGGCAAAAAAAATCCAACAATACAAAAGATCTGGCCAGCAGAATCTGGGATGAATGGGCAGATGAAAATGGATCTATAGGAAAAGCATATGGATACCAGTTAGGTATTAAATATAAATTCCCTCAAGGTGAAATGGATCAGGTTGACAATGTACTGTG
>JAENWI010000465.1 GCA_016650115.1 Peptostreptococcaceae bacterium
GAGCAAAACGACAGTTGTTGTCATTGAGATCGAGCACATGTCCGGTAAAAAAGGCGGAAGCCCATTATAAGCAGCCTAGATTGGGCTTGGTTTTTTCAGAAGCCTTGCAACGGCTCATTTGTAATTTCGGTTATCCACAGGCAACCTGTGGATAAGTAATGAAGGATATTCAATTCAGTATTAAAACCAGAAATTAAACAGGAGCATGCACAAAATGTTTTTTTCTATTTTGTGCATGCTCCTGTTTGTTGTTAATATATATCGGCCCCAATGTCGGATGCTTATAATGGGCTTGTGTTCATGTTCCCCATCTTATAGCCGGCAAGGTCCAGAGTTGCGAATGAAAAACCGGCACCTAATACAATCTGGTTTATTTTATCCCTTATATCAGGCATTGCAAAGGCTTGAATATCTTCTGGCATGAGCTCTATTCTTGCTATGTCTCCATGATGGCGAACTCTGACTTGGGAAAAACCCAGATCACGAATAGCTTTTTCTATTTTATATATAGAATTGAGCTTAGCTTCCGTAATTCCCTCGCCGTAAGGTATTCTTGACGCAAGACAAGCAAATGCAGGTTTATTCCAAATGGATATGCCCATATCCTTTAAGGCCTGTCTGATTTCATTTTTGGTAAGAAGGGCTTCCTTTAGCGGACTGACAACACCTAGTTCAACCAATGCTTTTTTGCCAGGCCTGTAATCTGAATCATCATCTAAATTTGTACCATCCGCAATTGCAGTAATACCGTAATCAGTGGCCAGTTTTTTTACGTGAGAAAAAATAGATCGTTTACAATAATAGCATCGTTCTCTGGAATTCTCCTTAAAGCCGTCAATCTGAGAAAAATCAATATCTATAATAATATGATTTATTCCCTTTTTTACGCAAAATTCTTTTGCGTATTCAATTTCATCTGGCGCAAAATTAGAGGCGTTTACAGTGAGTGCAGTTACCTTAAAGTTGTTAGATTCTAGGTTATAAGCAAATGCAAGCAAAAAAGTGCTGTCGACGCCTCCAGAAAAAGCAATGCCTAAATTGTCATACTTCTCAATTATTTGTTTAAGATGTTCTAGTTTTTCATTTAAATCATTCATTGAATTTCCTTTGCATTATTCATAGCTACATTATTCACAGCAGGTCTTCATAGCCTGCAGTGTCTGATTTAGTAAATATTCTGTTTCCCAGTCAAGCATGGCGGCACCCTGAATAATAACATCTCTGGAACATCCGGCCGC
>JAENWI010000236.1 GCA_016650115.1 Peptostreptococcaceae bacterium
CCTGTATATAATGAAACCGATGTGACGTATTACAACGAAGGTGAAAAGGGTTTTGAAGCAATAAAAACAGCATTAAAAAGTGCTAAGTCGTATATCTTTATGGAATATTTCGCGGTAGCGCCAGGCAGATTGCTCGATGAGATTGTTGAAATTTTAATTGAAAGAGTAGATTCGGGAGTAGAAGTTCGTTTTATGTATGATGGATTTAGTCATACAAAGACTTTGCCTGATAATTTTCCTATTCGATTGAGAGAGATGGGGATACTCGTAAATGTTTTTGAACCTTTAAACCCTTTTTTATCAACGGATCAAAACTATAGAGACCATCGTAAAATCACAGTGGTTGATGGAAAAGTGGCGTTTGCTGGGGGATTTAATCTTGGCGATGAGTATGTAAATTTCATTCACCCATTTGGTCACTGGAAAGATGTTGTTGCCGAATTAAATGGAGATGCTGTCAAGACTTTTGTTGTTCTTTTCCTGCAAAATTGGCATTTGGAGGGGAATAAACAAAAGGAAATTTGGGAAGATTATATTGATACCAATACCAATACGGATAATGATATAAACAGACTAAAAGATAATCAAAGTAAAGTTGAAAAAGGGTTTGTTGTACCATATGCTGATTCTCCAAATATACCTAATGAATTCGGGGAGACCGTATATATTGATATTTTAAACCAGGCAAAAGATTATGTATGGATCATGTCGCCATATATGATTTTGGGAAGTACTATTTTAAAAACTATTGTCTATGCCGGTAAAAGAGGCGTTGATGTGAAAATAATAATTCCACATATCCCGGATAAAAAAATCCCCTTCTTAATAGCTAGAAGTTTTTACCCGGAATTAATTAATGCAGGCATAAAAATATATGAATATACGCCTGGATTTGTTCATGCAAAAGTTTTCGTCTCAGATGATATAGTCGCAACTGTTGGATCTTACAATATGGATTCACGGAGCTTTTATCTTAATTATGAGGTAGGCGTTTGGCTTGCTAATTGCTCCGCGATAAAAGATATCGCGGAGGATTATGAAAATACAAGGCTGGAATGTCAGGAAATGAAAATTTCTGATTATAAGGAGTTATCCTTACCTAGCCGTATTACAGGGAAAATTCTCCGAATATTTGGACCATTAATGTGATTAAAAATAAAAATGGAAGATGTTTAAGGAGGAATAGTGCATGAACCAAGGAAACGCACAAAAAAGCATCCATATGTTACACATCCCAAAGAGATTCTGAAAATAGAATCAAAGAAAGTTTTTAGGTTGAACTCCTGGCTTGCTGTCCGAATTACCAACGCTGCAAGTATAATGGTTTGGGTGACTTATATCGCTCAAACTGCAAGAACTTGCAAAGAAATAACTGATATGAAATTAGTATAAAAATATAGTGACTAAATCACTGTGTGCTATAGCACAATTTGATATACTAATTTTAAATGCTGTTTCTTTTACGGCAGGGGTTATTTTACTTAACTAAGGAAGGATAATTATATTTTATGACAATGGATTGTACAAAATGTGCCTCAAAAGGTTGTAAGATATCTTTGCCTTGTGTTGATAGAAGTGATGAATATTTAGAAAAATACTTATCAGAGGATATACAAAATTACACAAAGACTGCTTCTGAATTAATAGATAATGGTAGGGCAGGCTCGCTTAGCCGGCTTCAGGAAATTGTTGAATATTCAAGATTACAGGGATACTCAACAATTGGAGTCGCCTATTGCTATGGGATGGAAAAAGAAGCAGTTCTTTTGAGAAAATATCTTAGGCATGCAGGGCTTCATCCCGTAATGGTTTCGTGCACAGTTGATGGTATTAAAGAATCACAAATTGATCCGGATAAAATGGACACAACAGTGTCATGCAACCCTTTAGGGCAGGCAAATGTTTTGAATTCCAGCGGGGTCAAGTTTACCATTCTTATGGGGCTTTGCCTTGGCCATGATATTCTGCTGCAAAAGAATTTAAAAATGGACTTTAGCACTTTGATAGTTAAAGACAGAGTATATAACCACAATCCTCTTCAAGGGATTCCAGGAGTTAAAGGTGCCGAGGATGATTTTATTGAAAATATGCCACAAAACTTTAATCTGGTAAGTGTTGACGAGTTGAAGTCAAAGTTGGCTAATCAAAATAGCCTTAAAGGTGTATATCTTCTTGACTTAAGAGGACGCAAAGCATTTGAAACAGATGGAATCAAGGGTTCTTTAAATTGTTTGTTAAGTGATTTGCCAAAACAATATAAGAGTTTAATGCCTGATAAAACAAATGAAATCATAGTATATTGTAATGGTGGAATACAGTCAATTTATGCTGTCATGTTATTAACAATGAAGGGATATACAAAAGTCAAAAGTTTATCAGGCGGTTTTTCAAGATTTATGAATAGCTAAAATCATATAAATACTAAAATTAAGGAGACATTTTAATGAATAATACGTCCGGAATTAAATATTTCCCTATTGGGGTACTGTCTTTGGCTCATATGCTAAATGATATGTACAGCAACTATATCCCTCAAATGCTCCCGTTTCTAGTTGTTCTAATGCCTGGATTTACAGCTACAAAAGCGGCAATATTAGTATCCGCCTTTACTATAACTTCATCCCTTTCTCAAC
>JAENWI010000306.1 GCA_016650115.1 Peptostreptococcaceae bacterium
GCTGAAGATCAATCAGGCTATTTAGCAGGATATGCTGCAGTAAAAGATGGATTCACTAAACTTGGATTCATGGGCGGAATGGCAGTCCCAGCTGTAGTTAGATATGGATATGGATTTGTTCAGGGTGCAGAGGCTGCCGCTAAAGAAATGGGTATTGCAAACGTAGATGTTAAATACCATTACACAGGTGGATTCGATGCTACTCCTGAAGTTCAAACTTTGGCTTCCTCATGGTATGCTGATGGAACAGAAGTGATATTTGCATGTGGCGGAGCTGTTGGTTTCTCGGTAATGGCAGCGGCTGATGCTGCAGGAGCTAAGGTTATCGGCGTTGACGTTGATCAAAGTGGGGAAAATCCTACAGTCATCACTTCAGCCATGAAGGGCCTTTCTGATGCTGTTCAACAGACATTAGCTGATTACTATGCAGGATCATTCCCAGGTGGAGAATCTCTGGTATTAGGTGCTGAGTCTAAGGGTGTTGCACTTCCAATGGAAACATCAAAATTCACTACATTTACTCAGGCTGATTATGAAAAAGTGTTTGCATCATTAGCAGACGGTTCGATTAAGCTTAAGCAGGATACAGATGTTGCAGATGCAAGCGCATTAGGAACTGCAATTGTTAAGGTTACAGTAATTCAATAGGTATATATCTTTATTAAAAAAAAGCAAACAGGCATGAAGGTCTGTTTGCTTTTTTATTGTTTTTAATTTATAATTAAAATGTTATATATCATCTTAAAATTAAGGAGTAAGTCTATGGAATACATTATAGAAATGCTTAATATTACCAAAGAATTTCCAGGTATCATTGCTAATGATGATATCACTTTACAGTTGCGTAAAGGAGAAATTCATGCACTTTTAGGTGAAAATGGTGCCGGAAAATCAACTTTGATGAGCGTTTTGTTTGGAATGTATCAGCCAGAAAAAGGAATTATCAAAAAAAATGGTAAAGAGGTTAAACTGAAAGATCCAAATGATGCAAACGAACTTGGCATAGGGATGGTTCATCAACACTTTAAACTGGTTCATAATTTTACTGTTTTGCAAAATATAATTCTAGGTGTTGAAACGACAAAAAATGGTTTTCTAAAAATGGATGAGGCACGGGAAAAGGTGGTTGCCATCTCAAAGCAGTATGGATTAATGGTTGAACCTGATGCTTTAATTGAAGATATAACGGTAGGAATGCAGCAAAGAGTGGAAATACTAAAAATGCTGTACAGGGAAAACGAAATATTGATTTTTGATGAACCGACGGCTGTATTGACGCCACAGGAAATAGATGAGTTGATGAAAATAATGAAAGACCTTGCGGAAGAAGGAAAGTCTATATTATTTATAACACATAAATTAAATGAAATAAAAGAAGCCGCAGATCGGTGTACAGTTCTACGAAAAGGTAAATATATAGGTACAATTGATGTGAAAACAACTTCTAAAGAAGAAATGTCAGAAATGATGGTAGGCCGAAAGGTGGATTTCACAACAGATAAAGAACCGGCAGTACCTGGAGAAACAGTTTTACAGGTAAGAGATTTAACTGTTGCAGCTAAAAGCCATGGCAATAAAGCAGTTAAAAATGTGTCCTTTGATGTGAGAAGAGGAGAAATTGTCTGCATCGCAGGAATTGACGGAAATGGGCAATCTGAACTTGTTTACGCATTAACCGGTTTAGTTGGAATTGATAATGGGAAAATTTCTATTAATGATAAGGATATTACAAATCTAAATGTTCGACAAAGAAATGTCAGTGGACTTGCACATATACCAGAAGACAGACAGAAAGATGGCTTGATTTTAGATTATAGCATGAGTCAGAATTTAATCATGAAAAAGTATTTCACACCCCAGTTTGAAAACAGAGGGTTAATAAAGTTCAATGAAATCAATGAA
>JAENWI010000163.1 GCA_016650115.1 Peptostreptococcaceae bacterium
ACAAATGAATACGAAATATATGGATTCATCAGCAAGAGAAGCTACTGTTACTCACGTATTGAACATGCTTGTCTCAAAATTAACCAGTGCAGATATTCAGTCTACGATTACGCCGGATGAAGGAAGAAATGTTCCTTGGCATATCTATAACATGGAAGCCTGTGACACAGCGAAACAAACAATGATGGGCCTTGATGGACTAATGGACATGATTGAGCTTAAAACAGACGGACCATTAAGAGAAAAAGCCAGAGAAATAAAAGAACGAGCTTGCCTGTTTATGGAAGAAATCGTAGAAGTCGGAGGATATTTCAATGCTGTTGAACAAGGTTTCTTTGTGGATTCTGCTGAGTACCCAGAGCGAAATGGTGACGGAATTGCAAGAAAAATTGACGGTGGTGTTGCTTATGGATACATCTACGAAAGAGATGAGGATTACATGGCTCCTGTAACGGCTCATTTTGGCTACAATAATGTTGCGCAATATGGAGGAGACCCTAAAAATCCATCTGAATTGATTGACGGATGTACTTTTGAGAAACCGGAGAAAATTGTTTACATTGATGAATTAGACGATGTGGATAATGTAAATGTAAGAATGGCAGAGAATGAAAAATACAGGTTGTCAGACATTGTTAAACCAGAAATGGAATGGCTGGCTGACGGGACTATCATGCTTAATATGTTTATTCCGACAAACAAAAGAACTGCCGAAGTAATTGCTGTAGAGATTGGTAAAAAGCTGGGATTGCTTGAACCTGAAGTAATTAACCGTGAAATTATGCAGGAGGCTGAGGGAACCAGAATAGAAATGAAGGGCAAAGTAGATTTTGACATCGATGTTTCAAAGCTTGTCATTCCACCAGAACCAGTATTTTTAAGTGAACAAGAAATCAGAGAAGATGTATCAGCATTCCCGTTAAAGATTGTTTGCGGAACAGTTGGTATGGATGAGCATTCTGTTGGACTAAGAGAAATCATTGACATAAAGCATGGCGGTATTGAAAGATTTGGCATTGAGGTTCATTACCTTGGCACGTCCGTTCCGGTTGAAAAACTGGTAGACGCTGCAGTGGAACTTAACGCTGAAGTTATTCTTGCTTCAACAATCATTTCTCATGACAATATTCATTATAAAAATATGAAGAGAATCAATGACCTCGCCATTGAAAAGGGCATTAGAGATCAAGTAATCATCTGTGCAGGCGGAACACAGGTAATACCTGAGGAAGCAATGAAGTCAGGCATTGATGCCGGTTTTGGAAGAAACAGCCATGGTATTGATGTTGCAACATTTATAATAGAAGAGAGACGAAGAAGAAGATAAACCCATTATAAGCATCCGACATTGGGCTTTCTTTTTAGGGAACCGTTGCAATTGCTCAAGCAAAAAATAAACAATCCACAGGTTTCCTGTGCATAAGTCTGAATTGAGGAGACTTATGCACAAGAGACCTGTGGATTAATCAAATACGAAACGTTGAAGTTTCAACGGCTTTGTAAAACACAAGCCCAATGTAGGATGCTTATAATGGGCTTTAAAAGGAGAAAATCATGAGGGTTGATGTTTTAGTAGCAGAAATAGGATCAACAACAACAGTAGTAAATGCCTTTAAGGATATTAATACGGAGAACCCGATTTTCTGGGGGCAAGGACAGGCATCCACTTCAGTTCTAAACGGAGATGTAAGGGTTGGCCTTCAAGGAGCTATTGATGATCTATGTCAGAAAATGAATGTGGACAGCATTGAATATGACGAAATGCTTGCCACATCCTCAGCTGCCGGTGGCCTCAAAATGACTGTTCACGGGCTGGTGTATGATATGACGGCAAAGGCGGCGAAAGAAGCAGCGCTTGGTGCTGGAGGAATCATTCATCACATTACAGCAGGTAGGCTTAGACGGACCGATCTCCAAAAAATAAAAGAAATCAAGCCAAATCTTATACTCATTGCTGGTGGCGTAGATTATGGAGAAAGAGAAACATCCCTGCATAACGCAGAAATGATAAAAAGCATGGGACTGAAAATCCCGATAGTATATGCTGGAAATTGTGAAAATCAGGAAGAAATTAAACTAATTTTTGATGAAGAGAGCGATACAAAGTTATACGTAGTAGAAAATGTTTACCCAAAGATAGATGATTTAAATGTAGAGCCATGCAGGGAAGTCATACAGGATGCTTTTGAAGAACATATTGTACATGCACCTGGAATGGAACATGTCAGAGATATGGTTAACGGTCCTATAGTTCCTACGCCGGGAGCTGTAATGGAATGTACAAAGCTGCTTTATCAATGTATTGGCAATCTGATAGTCTTTGATGTGGGAGGGGCAACAACCGATTTGCATTCTGTCACTGAGGATTCGGATCAGGTTTCCAGAATTCTGATTAGCCCGGAACCAAAAGCAAAAAGAACGGTTGAGGGAGATTTAGGTGTTTATGTAAACATGGAGAACATCGTAAAAGTAATCGGGAAAGAAAAACTGCAAGAAGAACTTTCGGATATAGATATTGATAAGGTAATTGAAAACTATAAACCTATACCAGTAACGAACGACGAGATAAAATTTGTCGAAAGATTGGCAAAGGAAGCAGTACTAAAAGCTGCTGAACGGCATGCCGGGCAAATAAGATATATTTATGGGCCTTCTGGAAGAAGCACCTTAGCGGAAGGCAAAGATTTAACACTGGTAAAGTATATTGTTGGTACAGGCGGCGCGTTGACAAGGCTTCCCAACAGAATTGGAATATTAAAAGAAATTGCCAGGCACAACGAAACGGGTCTGTTGCTTTTCCCTGGAGAACACGCAGAAATACTGATTGATAATGATTATATTATGGCTTCATTAGGAGTTCTTTCAAAAAAATATAAAAATGCAGCAATTAAGTTACTGGAAAAAAGTTTGCAATTCAAATTTCCAGTAAAAAAAGCGGGTGTGCAGGGTGAAAAACTGAAATATGAAATTGAACTGGAGCGGCTTGAGCTGGAAAGAATTGAGAAGGAAAAGTTTAACGCAGATCATATTAAAGAGACTTAATTGAAATAGAGCAGATATATTCAAAAAACGGGAAAAAGGATTCAAAGGGCGTACAATAAGAATGGAAAAAGAATTGATTTAACTAAAAGATAAATCAATTCTTTTTTATTAGAATAATACTGAAATATATAACATTAACCTGTGGGTAATATGGAAAGAGGGGTATAATGTATCAAATAGGAGGTAGGGTATGAATAAAAAAGAAATTTATTTAGCAGGAGGGTGTTTCTGGGGCGTGGAAGCATATTTTAGAAAGATTAAGGGAGTCCTGGAAACCTCTGTAGGCTATGCTAACGGGAAAACAGACCAAACGTCTTATAATGATATAGGAATATCAGGGCATAGCGAGACGGTCAGAATTTCCTATGATCAGGAGCAGGTAAGTTTGCCTAAAATTTTAGAATATTATTTTGCTATCATCGATCCAACCAGTAAAAATAAACAGGGTAATGATGTGGGAACTCAATATAGAACAGGCATTTACTTCGTAAATGAAGCAGACAAAATCATTATAAAGAGATTCGTGAGCAGCCAGCAGAAATTTTACAATGAAAAAATTCAAGTTGAGATTCTACCTTTATCTAATTATGTAACTGCAGAGGAATACCACCAGAATTATTTGCAGAAAAATCCAAATGGATATTGTCATATCAATCTCAGTAAAGATCCTGAGGAAGTAATTAAAGAAAAAAGAAGCAAGTTGCTGGGGCATGAGAGATATCAGATAACCACATTAAATGGAACTGAACTGCCTTTCAATAATGAATACTCAG
>JAENWI010000287.1 GCA_016650115.1 Peptostreptococcaceae bacterium
AGGATGCTTATAATGGGTTTGCTTTGCCGCTGCATCCTAAAACATTAACTATTTTTCTCTTTACCATATCTTTTATTGCCGCTCTGGCAGGACTCAAATATTGACGAGGGTCAAAATCTCCTGGATAAAGAGCAAGATGTTCCCTAATGGCGGCTGTCATTGCAAGCCTTAAATCTGAGTCAATATTTACTTTGCAGACCGCACCTAAAGCAGCTTGACGAAGCATTTCTTCAGGAATACCTATAGCGTCCGGCATATTGCCGCCATACTTATTAACAGTCGCAACAAATTCAGGAATTACGGAGGATGCTCCATGCAGTACTATTGGGAAGCCTGGTAATCGTTTTGAAACTTCGTCAAGAATATCAAAACGCAGTTCCGGTTTTTGTCCGGGCTTAAACTTAAATGCTCCATGGGAGGTCCCTATTGCGATTGCAAGGGAATCAACCCCAGTTTTTGAAACAAATTCCTCTACTTGTGCCGGGTCGGTGTAGGAATGTGATGCCACATTAACATCATCTTCTATGCCGGCAAGTTGGCCAAGTTCTCCTTCTACCGTAACACCGTGCGCATGTGCATATTCCACGACTTGTTTAGTAAGGGCTATATTATCAAGGAATGAATGGTGTGATCCGTCAATCATAACTGAAGAAAATCCACCATCAATACAGGATTTGCATATTTCAAAGTCTGCCCCGTGATCAAGATGAAGAGCAATTGGAAGATTTGTATCCGCGATTGCGGCTTCCACTAACTTTACCAAGTAGATGTGTTTTGCATATTTTCTTGCCCCGGCAGAAACCTGCAAAATCAATGGAGCATTCTCCTCCATAGCAGCTTCTGTTATTCCTTGAATGATTTCCATGTTGTTCACATTGAAAGCACCAATGGCGTAACCGCCTTTATAAGCTTTTTCGAACATTTCTTTTGTTGTAACTAATGCCATAATTTTTTCCTCCTAAATATTTTTATTTTTTTTAATGACTTATCTTAAAGACCAGGTCTGGTTATGATATCTATAACTTCTTCATCAGTGGCATTTGCCGGAATAATAAAATTGCCGGTTTTAACCTGAGTTTGTACACCAGCATCTTCAATTACAGAAAGAAATTCTTCTGAGGTTGAAAATAAATCCACGGATACAAATTTCTCGGCTACTGATTGGAGTGATTCCCCATAATTAATGTAAATCGCCAGCATTTCAACAACATCATCTTCAATTGCAGCAGAGGAGGTTGTATCTTTATCACCCACGTAGACTGCCGGTGCAGAGACAACGGGTGGCTTTATGCTTGCAGCAAAAGTTTCGGGATATGATAAAATTGCTTCAATTCTTGAAAAAACGATTAATCCAGCTATTGAAATGATAAGTAATGCCACGACAATATCACTTTTGTCATATATAAAATCTCTTAATTTATTCATATAATTCCCCCCTGTTTATATTATTATATTATCTATAATTTATCACATTTTCTGATAATTAACAATTGATACAATGCAAATATATTAAATTTTCTTTACAGGGATATCTAATTTCCTTGAATTGTTGTATAATTAAAGGATGATTAAAATAATAATAGGTTTGAATGAAGACAACCAAAGGCTGGACAGATTCTTAAAGAAGTATCTAAAAAATGCACCCTTAAGCTATATTTACAAGATTATCCGAAAGGATGTTAAGGTAAATGGTAAAAGAGGTGCTATTGATTTGGTTCTTCTAAATGGAGATGAAGTGACATTGTTTATTCCCGATGATGATTTGGAGAACCTGTTAGAACCAAAAAAACATCAGAAAGCAAAAAAACAGTTTACAGTTGCTTATGAAGATGAAAACATAATCATTGTTGAAAAGCCTTTTGGTTTATTAACACATGGGGATCAAAATGAAAAGAAAAATACTTTAGCAAACCAGGTAGTTGGATACCTTATAGAAAAAGGCGATTACATACCAAGAGTGGAGAAAACTTTTGTACCTTCCCCAGTGAATAGGCTTGATAGAAATACTACTGGATTGGTCCTGTTTGGCAAAAATAACAGAGCGCTTCAAAGTCTGAAT
>JAENWI010000268.1 GCA_016650115.1 Peptostreptococcaceae bacterium
CACACCAGACATTAATCCCCTTTGTATCAAGCACTAGTATCCATGCATTGATTCCTGTGAGTTCTTTTCTTAGCATATCAAAACTCATCTTATAATTTGCGCTTACCAGAACAGGTGACAATTCATCAGCCTCGCCGACACGATATAATCCAGGATCCACTTTATAGTTCATCCTGTTTACTCCCCACCGTGCTTTCCAGGTATCCCGGATATCTTCTTTTGTGAGTTTTGTAGAAATTTGTTTCATTTAAACATCTCCATTCAAGGGTTCTCATACTGGTTTATTCAAGCAATCAAGCAATCAAAGGATCAAGCAATCCAGCAATCAATCAATATAATGTTGTATTTTTATATTATTATACCACTTGTTCTCCTCTTGTTCTCCTCCTTTTTCATACTTTAAGCGTTTTTGAGTGAAAAAGTATAACTAATTATCCTCCAAGCCATATTCCACTTCATTTACCCAGCCTTATCATTACCCGTTTCATATTTTAAGCGTCTCAGCGTGAAAAAGGATAACTATTTTCTAAGTGGTTGGCGTTTTCCGCTTCTAATTTTAATAATAGTATAATATATTTCCTATACACACCAACTCCAGTTGTTATTAGGATAAAAGGTTATCCCTTTCTTAAAAATAGTGCTCTCGTGAGATAACTAGTTATCTTTTTCTTAAAAATAGTGCTCTAAAGAGATAACCGACCATCCCCGAACTTGCCTTAGGCTTTTCATGCCTTAGGCTTTTCCTACTTTAAGCGTCTCAACGTGAAAAGAGATAACCAACCATATTTTTTTCAAAATAGTATTTGATTTGTTTATACAATTTTGCAAAATTAAGCATATCAAGTTTATTAATTCAAATGCACAAATTTATGCCAGGGTTTTAAATAAACAATTCAAAAAATTTCGACTATTTCCTAAAAGCATGTATACATGAAAAAACACTATTCTTTTTATTGTGAAAGTGTTAACATTAAAAACGTCTCGTATGATTCAAATTGTCTCGTATAATTCAAAACGTAATGGAGGATGAAATGTCTAATAAATCGATTAAGGGAAATAGTGTTCAAAAAAATATAGGGCTTTATTTGGTTTTAATGGTAGTTATAGCGGTTGTAATACTATTAATGCTTTCGCCAAATCAAACTGAAGCAGCTAATATAGTTGCAAATGTGCCATCAGCTGGTTTAGGCAACATATATGATTCGCTTAAATATGAAAAATCTATCCATATTTTAGCTATGCTGCTTGTCGGATTTGGATTTTTAATGGTCTTTGTCAGAAAACATGGATTCAGTTCCATTACAGCAACTTTTTTAGTTGTCAGTGTTGCATTACCTATGTACATGCTGATTAAGAGCTTTTTCTTTGGAGGTATAGAATCTTCGCTAATTAGTATTGATAGTTTCATCATGGCAGAATTTGCAGCAGCCAGCCTTCTGATTGCTATTGGTGCTCCTCTCGGGAAGCTCAAGATGGATCAGTATCTTATTATGGCAGCATTGTTTATTCCTGCCTATATGTTGAATGAATGGGTAATATTAGAAAGCGGTCTTTTCGCTGGGTTTATAGATACAGGCGGTTCCGTTGTAATCCACGCATTTGGCGCTTATTTCGGGCTTGGTATCGTAGCAAACACAATGTCAAAGTTTGAAGATAGCCCTGAATCCGAAAACAGTTCAGTCAGCAATCAGTTCAGTTTGATTGGCAGTATGGTATTGTGGATATTCTGGCCGTCTTTCACAAGTGCACTAGTCGCTCCAGAACAGGTTGTTGTAACTGCAATCAACACTGTATTTGCGCTTTGTGGCGCTACGCTGGCCACTTACGTCTTTACCCGAATATTAAGAGGGAAAATAGAAATAGAAGATATAGCAAATGCCAGTCTGGCAGGTGGCGTAGCTATCGGAAGTGTATGTAATATAACAACTCCTGGGGCTGCTATGCTGATTGGTGTTTTAGCTGGAACACTCAGTACCTATGGTTATGCAGTGATTGCACCAAAAGTTGAACGGCTTATTAAAGGAACAGATACCTGCGGTGTCCATAATTTACATGGAATGCCGGGAATCCTGGGTGGTCTTGCTGGTGTTTTCTTTGCGGGAAACATTGGCATACAGTTAGGCGGCATACTGATCACATTGATAATCGGATTTAGTTTTGGTAAGTTATCCGGGCTGATTATAAGATTGCTTGCTCAAAAGGAGGTACCTTTCAGCGATGCAGATGAATTTATTGTTGAAAA
>JAENWI010000008.1 GCA_016650115.1 Peptostreptococcaceae bacterium
CAGTCATAAAAAGTTAAAGCTCCTAAGCGTTTCAAAAACACTATTAACAGAAAGGAGAAGGCAAGAAAGTATTGTCCGTCAAGGGCAATTCCTCCCCGCCTAAATTGCCTTTGGCAACTATAAACGGGGTATCCTTGCCGATAATTTATGAAAGTAAAACTCTCTCCCAGGTGGCTGGAAGGTTCGCTCTCTGCCGTTCAGTCTAAATCTCATTTACATAGATTGCTGATAGCCAATGCACTTTCTGGATCAAATCAACATATAAAACTGGGGCAGATTTCAGAAGACATTGCTGCCACAATTGAATGTTTAAAGGAGCTTGTTTCTGTAGAAGCCCCTGATCTTTATTGCAATGAAAGCGGATCAACCTTAAGATTTTTATTACCGATCACTATGGCTCTAAAAGATGAAGCGGCTTTTCATGGGAAAGGGCGGCTACCTGAAAGGCCTTTAGGCCCCCTTAAAGATGTGTTGGTTGAGGGAGGATGTGTTTTTTTAAACGGCACAGATTCCATGTTTGCTGTAAAAGGAAAGTTGAAATCCGGAAGATATTACTTACCTGGAAATGTCAGCTCGCAATACATAACAGGACTTCTTTTCGCGCTGCCTCTGGTTAAGGGAGAAAGCAAAGTTGTTGTATCAAAACCTCTAGAATCTGTGGGATACATCAATATGACCCTTCAGGTTCTGGATCTCTATGGCATAAGGATTTTTATAGACAGAATTTCGGATGAAGACAATGTGATATTTACAATTCCCGGAGGGCAGGAATATAAAGCACCCATTGAAACTCCTGTTGTTGAGGGAGATTGGTCCAACAGCGCTTTTTGGCTTGCAGCCGGAGCCATTTCCAGACAAGGAGAAGGTATTGATGTTTACGGATTATCTCATAGTTCTGCACAGGGAGATAAAGAAATTATTGATTTACTGAAGAGTTTTGGCGCCAAAATACTTTTTTCTGATGATCACGCCTTTGTATCCAAGGGCAATCTTTGCGGCATAACAATCGATGCATCAAACATTCCAGATCTTGTTCCCATTCTGGCAGTTCTTGCTTCGGTTTCCCAGGGAATAACGAGAATAATAAAAGCAGACAGAGTTCGCATCAAAGAAAGCGACCGTCTCCATGCCATCAGTGTATCATTAAATGCAATCGGCGGAATTGTAACCGAACTTGAGGATGGTCTTATCATTAATGGGGTTGATTCCCTTACCGGCGGATTTGTTCCCTCTTTTAACGACCACCGTATTGTAATGGCAATGACAATTGCCTCCTGCTGCTGCGAAAGCGAAATTATTATTGATGGTGCAGAAGCCATCAATAAATCATATCCGACTTTTTTTGATGACTTTACGATTCTTGGCGGCAAACACAGCTATCTTTAAGGAGACAACATATGGAATCTACAATAGGCAAAAACATAATAATGACTGTGTCGGGAGGATCTCACGAAGACTCTGTCAATATAGAGATTAAAGGGATACCAAAAGGTGTTTTAATTGACTTTGATGAACTTAATGCTTTTTTAGCAAGGAGAGCGCCTGGCAGCGGTCCCTTTTCCACCCAGAGGAAAGAAGCAGATCTTCCTGTTTTTTTACAAGGGTTTAATGAGACAGTTACAAACGGAGAACCTGTTATTGCCATTATTAAAAATACAAATATCAGGCCAGCTGATTATAACCTGAACCTGCCCCGACCTTCTCATGCAGATTATACTGCCTTCCTTAAATATGGAAATCAGGTGAATATGTCTGGAGGCGGTCCTTTCTCTGGAAGGATGACTGCACCAATGTGCATCGCTGGCGGTATTGCTCTTCAAATTTTGAAATTAAAAAAAGTGGAAATCCAGGCAAAAATTCATTCAATCGGCAAAATTAAAGGTGGCCCTCATATGATGGATGAAATACTTAAAGCAAAAGCCAACGACGACTCCGTTGGAGGTATTGTTGAATGTAGCGTTGCTGGTCTTCCTGTTGGACTTGGTGGCCCAATGTTTGACGGGGTCGAAAGCAAACTTGCTGCTCTTCTATTTGGTATCCCAGCGGTTAAGGGCGTTGATTTTGGTGCGGGTTTTGAAGCTTCTTCAATGCGTGGAAGCGAACATAATGATGCTTTTTATATGGAAGACGATTCAGTAAAAACGCGAACAAACAATCATGGAGGCATCCTGGGAGGAATTACAAGCGGCATGCCCCTTAACCTGAGAGTTGCTTTTAAGCCTACTCCTTCCATTGGCATTCCACAGGAAACCGTCAACCTCACTGAAGGTATCAATACAATTATCAAGACCAAAGGTCGACATGATCCTTGTGTGGTTCCGAGAGCAGTTCCTGTTGTTGAAGCTCTGGTAGCAATCGGTATTTTAGACCTGTTTTTAGAAGAGGAGTGGATAAAATGAATTTAGACAATATTAGAGCTGATATTGATGACATCGACCATGAACTGGTTCACCTTTTTCAAGTGCGAATGAACCTTGTGTCAGAAGTTGCAAAGTATAAAGCAGCAAACAACATCCCAATTTTCAATCCCGAAAGAGAAAAGGAAATATTAAACAATTTAATTCCAGAGGGAGAGCTTGGTCCCTATACAAAAGACTTTCTACAGTCAATCTTTGACATTAGCAAGAAGTATCAAAGTTTATTAATTCTTCAGGAGGGATAAAATGCTTTATGGGCTTATCGGTGAAAAATTAGGTCATAGCTATTCAAAAATAATACATGAAAGTTTTGGTAAATATGACTATGATTTAATAGAATTAAATAAAGAAAGCTTCATTACTTTTATGGCTGCACGAGACTTTACGGGCATCAATGTCACCATCCCCTACAAAAGGGATGCAATACCATTTTGTGACGCTTTAACCCCTGTCGCAAAGGCTATTGGGTCTGTTAACACAATGTATTTTCAGAATGGAAAGCTTATCGGTGATAATACAGATTATTTTGGCTTTAATTATATGCTCCAATGGTCGGGTATTTCCCTAAAGGATAAGAAAGTTCTTATTCTCGGTGCCGGCGGTTCTTCTTTGATGGTTGTAAAGGCTGCAAAAGATCTGGAAGCGAAAGAGATTATTGTTGCCTCACGAACCGGCCTGAATGCGATGATTTCTTTACCACAAACGATTGAACATACCGATTCACAAATTATTATCAATGCAACCCCAGTTGGCATGTACCCCCTCAATGGGGAATCGCTTATTTCTTTAAAAGATTTTCCCTTTTGCGAAGGGGTCATTGATCTGATATATAACCCCCTTTTGACGCATTTTTTGTTTGAAGCCAAAGCACTAAAAATACCTTTTTCCAATGGTCTTCCCATGCTTGTTGCTCAGGCTTTCAAGGCTTTTGAATTATTCACCGGAGCAATTTTGGAAAATAATATTTTGGAAGACACCATTTTTTCTTTGGAAAAGGAAATTAAAAATATCGTTTTAACTGGCATGCCTGGGTGTGGCAAAACGACTTTAGGGTTGCTACTGTCAGAAAAATTAAAATGCCCGTTTGTAGATACCGACGATTTAATAGAAAAACAAATTGGGATGCCTATACCTCTTTTCTTTGAAGTATCGGGAGAAGAAGAATTTCGGAAAATAGAAAGCCAGGTAGCCAGGGAAGTTGGCAAATATCAGGGTCATGTCATTTCTACAGGCGGCGGCATCATTTTAAACCCTATGAATATGGAGGCTCTTTCCCAGAACGGAACAGTGCTTTTTTTAGACAGACCTTTAGAATGTCTGGTATCAACGGGAAGACCTCTTAGCAAATCTTTGGATTCATTAAAAAAAATGGCCTCTCAAAGAATCCCCTTGTATAAAAGGTACAGTGATTATATAATTAACGTATTCGAAAATCCTTATGAAAGCATTAATTATATACTTAAAGTATTAGGAGGAAAATAATATGAGAAAAGTTGTATCAACAAAAAATGCTCCTGCCGCAATAGGCCCTTATTCACAGGCAAATATCTTTGGGAATTTGGTGTTTACTTCCGGACAGGTTCCGCTTATTCCTGAAACTGGCGTGGTTGTTTCCGGCGGGATTGAAGAGCAGACGCAGCAGTCCCTTAATAATGTTAAGGCTGTTTTAGAAGAGGCTGGATCTTCAATGGAGAAAGTTTTAAAAACCACTGTTTTTATTAAAGATATGAACGATTTTGCAAAAGTGAATGGAATTTATGCCAAATTCTTTACAGAAGGGTCCTTTCCTTCCAGATCGGCTGTTGAAGTTGCAAGGCTTCCTAAGGATGTGCTTGTTGAAATCGAAGCCATTGCTTATATTTAAATAATATTAAACATACCCATGTATTCAGGACTAGAAAGGCGGCTTTCCCAAATGGAAGCCGCCTTTCTTTATACTATTTGACCAAATTGTGCATCTGTCAGATCCCGCAACGCTTCCGCTTCTATCTACCTGATGGCATTTGTTCTAACCATTACCATTCCACCCCTGTCACTCTGTTGTGCTTAATATCTCTTCCTTGTTTTTCTCAACCTGGCTTACCTTCATTTTTGAAACATCCGCTGGATTCACTTCTTCAAGCAATCCAAGTACTGTCGGGCTTAAGTATATTGTTTTAAGAACATCATCACCTAAAGAAACCTTACTGTATTCAGTGAAATTTTCCCCCTTTAAATAAAATTTTCCCATTATTTCAACCACTTTGCTGATTTCGATTGTCCGAACTCCCATTTTCATGTCTGTTGGCATAAAAGGAGAAACACCGCCATAAACAAATTTGTTCCCGTAAAGCATATCATATTCTAATGTCTGAAGTTCTTTTTTATATGTAAGGGGATCATTGTTTGTCTGATGGAAACTGGTCAAGGTCCCTTCATGTATTCCTATACGGTCTAATACCTCAGCCCCTAATTGGTAGGCCGTCAGGTCCTCATCTTTTTTTGGTATACCAAAATTGCTCCAAATAACATACTCCGTCTGGTATAGAGACCCTGATTTCATATCCGATTCCTCCATTTCGAGGGCAGGAAGATGATCTCCATACACAACCAAAACAACCTTTTCATCATATTTGGTCAGCGTTTCAGTAAGATCTTTAATAAAAAGATCCATTTCCCTTATCTGATTTACATAATATTCATATTGCCATTTTAACGACTCGTTTTCCACTCCACTAACTGTAATAGCAGGATCCATTATTACCTGATAAGTCGGATATTTCCCGTGACCCTGAACTGAAATTGTATAAATATAATCCTGGTTCGGTGTTGATTTCAAAGCTGCCATAATCTCGCTTGTCAGTATCCCATCTTTTGCCCAGTTTTTTGGTGTTTTCACCGGGCCAATCATATATTCCAAAGAGGTAAAGGTATCAAATCCCAGATTTTTAAAAACCTTGTTTCTCCCGTAAAAAACTGCTCTGTGATTATGAATAGCATGGGTTGAGTAGCCAATTTTTTTTAGATCAAAAGGTATACTTTCACAGGTTTTTTTCGTCAGAATTGATTTGTATGGATACTCTCCCGGGCCGAAAAATTTAACGCTCATTCCAGTTATCGATTCAAATTCAGTGTTCGCAGTTCCTGCACCAACTACCGGTACCGTCAGCGATCCTGTCGAATAATTTTGTTTAAGTTCTCTAAAGTTTGGCGCCGGGTCCTCAGATAATGTAATGTTGTTAAATAAATTAGGGTCTTCAAAAGACTCCAACTGAAGCATTATGATATTGGTTTTTGAATTTGCAGATGGTTCTTGTTCATTACCAATAATCTCCTCGATGCTTGCCCTTGAGTAATCTTCAGGCATTTTTACTCCTGTATTTAGCCATGTACTTAAAAAGCAATATGGAACACCATAGTCTCTATAGGCGTAATTCAAATTACCAAAGTAAGTATCTACTACTTTGGTTTGAATGGCCAGGTTTGTAATGCCAAAGGTTGCAACCAGAATCGCTACAACTACAAGAATATTTTTCTTGTAGTTTATTGACTGCCTTCGTTTTGGTGCAAAAATAACCAAAGCAATTATTCCGGCTAATAAAATGCCTAAACCAACTAAACTTAAAATGATTTGTGTTTTAGACAGGTAATTGGTTACTAATGAAAGTCCATCTTGAAGAACCTCTACATCTTTAGTCGTAAAAGGCGTCATTCTGTTTTTCAAAATGATCCCATTTATGATCCCAAGTGCCAGCCAAAATAATGAAAGGAAAACATATGCAAAAAACCTTCTTCTAAATAAAATAGAAAAGGATAAAAACGCAAATATGATTAATGAATTGAACAGGAATACCAATGGACTTTTAACAAAAAAACTTAATCCTTCAAGGATTGACTGCCTGCTTAACGCCTCAATGATAAAATTCAAAGTCAGCGCCAAAAAGGCACACATTCCAATTGAATTATGTAAGTGTTTCAGATATATTCTTTTAATTTTTCCCATTATTTCACCTGTAATTCATTTGCGATGTTGGCAAATTCTTCAATGCTGAGCGTTTCGGCTCTTCTTTTGCTGTCAATTTTTGCAATTTCCAATGCCTTTCCAACTTCCTCTTTAGAGGCTCCCATTGCTCCCGTAAGAGAATTTAGCAAGGTTTTCCTACGCTGGCCAAAGCCTGATTTTATGCACCTGAAAAACACCTTCTCGTCCTTCAGGAACACCGGCCTCTCTTTTCTGATATCCAGTCTGAGAACCGAGGAATCAACCTTAGGTTGAGGAATAAACACTTCCTTTGATACATTAGCAATATGTGTAATCGTACAATAATATTGTACGGCAACAGAAATTGCACCATAGGTTTTGCTCCCAGGCGGCGCCTTTAGACGATCAGCAACCTCTTTCTGCATCATTATTGTTATGCTCTCAGCCTTTACTCCATCTTCGAGTATTTTCATAATAATGGGAGTGGTGATATAATATGGCAAATTGCCGATAATTTTCACGCTTTCTATCTTTTGACCTTTATATTCCCTATTTTGTTCCAGCAATTCATTTAAATCGGTCTTTAAAATATCTTTGTTTAATATTTCTATATTATCATATTCTTTCAGAGTTTCTTCCAAAATCGGGATCAGTTTCCTGTCAATTTCTATTGCGATTACCTTTGCAGCTTTTTCAGCCGCTTCCGATGTAAGCACTCCAATTCCTGGGCCGATTTCAATGACAAGGTCATTTTTTGTTATTGCCGGTGCCTGAATTATTTTTTCTATAATATTTTTATCCGTCAAGAAATTCTGTCCCAAACTTTTAGAGAGCTTAAAATCATGTTTATCTTTGATTTCTCTGATTGTTGCTGGTGTATAAAGCTTCATTGATTACTCTCCATCTATTCTTTCAAGGAATTCCTGTCTTGAAATTCCAAATTGATTTAATTTTTTTAAAAAGGCATGACTGTTTCCATACCCGATACCTAGGGACTTCCCTATCTTGGTTCTTCTTTCAGCGGCTCCCTGTCCTCCCGATAATCCATATTTTCTAAGGTCTTCAATAGTAAATTCCTGTCTTTTATCCATTAAAGTATACCGTGCTAAATCAAGGGCTTTTATTATATTTTCTACTGATGCATTTTCAATTCCCACATTGCCTTTTTTTGTTGCTTCTTCAACCCCTAGATAAGCGTTTTTTGCATTTGGGAATCTTGCATTTAGTTTTTTTCTGATTTCTTCGCCTGAAAAATCGGGATCTGTAAAAATAATCAATCCTCTTTCTTTGTACGCCTTTTCAATCAGTTCCCAAGTTTCTTTTTTTATTCCAAATCCATGAGTCGCAATTGTATCTGCCTCAATCGCTCTATTTACAGCAGCCTGGTCATCTCTTCCTTCAACCACTATTATTTCTTTCAACACACTGATTATATCCATTATTCTCCTTTGTTTTTTTCTGGCAATATATAGAGAATTTCTCCCGGAAAAATCATCCTTAATTGAGTTCTTGCCTGCTGTTCTACATATTTAGGGTCTCTGACATTTTTCAATTCCTCTTCAAGTTTAATCTTTTGCTGTAAAAGTTGCTGATTTTCAGTCTCAACCTGGCTTTGATACATTTCAACCGCAATAACATTATAGGCATAGATAACTATTACAATCAAGGCAATAATCACTGCACCTAAGTAAAATAATCTTGTCTGGGTTTTTATTTTACTCTTAATCAATGTTACTTTCTCCTCTGCTTGCAGCAAGCGATAATGTGATAAATACAGTCGTACCTATTCCTTCCTTGCTTTCCAGTTTAATCACTCCATCATGCTCTTCAACGATTTGTTTAGATATCGCCAAACCAAGGCCAGTTCCACCCATCGCTCTTGAGCGAGCTTTATCAACTCTAAAGAAGCGCTCAAATACTCTTGACAGCTCGGCTTTTGGTATTCCTATTCCATTATCCGCAACTGTTATCGCGACTTTTTTATCATGAATAATGGCATCTATATCAATTCTACCACCCACCTGTGTGTATTTAATGGAATTACTTAAAACATTTAATAAAACCTGCTCGATGCTGTCCTTGTCTCCAATAATTAATATTCTTTTTTCACTGTCAAAAAGGCAATTTAAGTGCTGTTTTTTACCATTTGCCGTCAGCTCTACTTTTTTTACAGCATTTAATAGAAGCTTTGTTAAATCGCAATTTTTTTTCACCAGCTTTTCCTGCTGGTGATCCAGCCTTGAAAGCTGAAGCAAGTCCTTCACAAGTCTGTTCATTCTATCGGCTTCCATATTAATTATTTCCAGGAAGCTTTTTTCTGTTTCAGGATCTTCTACTGCACCGTCAATTAAAGTTTCTGTATAACTCTTAATTGTTGTAAGTGGCGTTTTTAATTCATGAGAAACGTTTGCCACAAAATCCATTTGCATTTTTTCCACTTTCTGTCTTTGGGTTATATCCTGCAAAATCATTATAATTCCAACATCAGAACCATTTTCATCTCTAAAATGATCATATCTGACTGCATAATTTGATCCGCCAAATTCGAAATTTTCTTCAACAGGTGCCAATTTGCATTTTTCTATAGTTTCTTTAATCGTAAGTCTGGGATTTATTTCCTTAATGATATCATCATAATTTCTTTCTTCAATCTCCTGTTTTGAAACCTTAAGCATGGCCATTGCGGATGGATTTGCATGAACTATGTGACCTGATAAATCAACTGCTATCAATCCGTCCGCCATATATTTCAAGATTGTCTCAAGTTTGCTCTTTTCATTTGAAATTTCTGTCAGCGTTTCATTCAACTTAAGCCTTAATATGTTGAACATTTCGGCCAGTCTACCAATTTCATCATTAGACTTTATGGAAACTTCCTGGCTAAAATCTCCATCAGCCATCTTTTTAGCCAGCTTTGTCACATTATTTATTGGTTCAGTGATACTTTTTGCTATAAAAAATCCAAGAGCTGCCGTAATTGCCAGCGCAATAATCATCGCTTTCAAAAATATTTCTTTTGATTGATTTATTGTATTGTAAACAGAGGTCAAGTCAGCTCTAAGGTAGAGTACGCCTCTGGCATCCTTATTACCGCCAACCGGGAACACCATGCTGATTGTTGGGATGCGGGCTGTTTGTGAGTTGATATACCCTGTCTTCTCAGTGGACCCCCCCCCTAAACCCTGAAGAATCAACCCTTGGTCCAATATATCAATAGCGCTTTTCCCTTTTGTTTCATTGCTGGCTGCAATAATCATAAAGCTTTCATTTACTACAAATATCTCCTGCTGCAAACTCTTACTCCACGCATCTATACTTTCCTGTATTTCTTCCTTGTGTTTATCTATGTCTTCATACGAATTCAATGAAATCAAAAGAGAACCCTCCTGAACTGCCTTAGAAAGATTATCTTTTGTTGAATTAATATAATAAGCTTCCAGCTGGCTCATGATGAAAACGCCGATGATTGTTGTTGCAATAAATACCAGCAAACAATAAATCAGTACTATCTTGCCTCTAATGCTGTTCAATGTTCCTTTAACCTTCATAAATTATGATCTCCTAAAGTAATATCCTACACCTCTTTTTGTCATGACATATTTAGGTTCACTTGAATCGTCCTCTAGTTTTTCTCTTAATCTTCTAACCGTTACATCTACGGTGCGAATATCTCCGTAATACTCATAACCCCATACTTCTTCAAGCAGTTGCTCTCTTGAAAACACTTTATTTTCTCTTTCTGCAAGATACTTCAACAGTTCAAATTCTCTAAGTGTTAGCTCTAAAACTTTCTCATCTTTTCTTACCTCATATCTATTCATGTCAATCGTAAGGTTGCCAAAGTTCTGCAAATTCTCAGGCAAATTTTTACCCGAATCACTAATTTCCATTCTTCTGATATTTGCTTTTATTCTGGCTATTAATTCCCGCATTCCAAAAGGTTTTGTGATATAGTCATCTGCCCCAAGTTCAAGCCCGAGCACCTTATCCACCTCTTCTTCTTTTGCTGTAAGCATAATAATCGGAACCATGCTGACTTCTCTTATACGCCTGCAAACTTCAAATCCATCAATTGAAGGAAGCATAACATCAAGCAGGATTAATTCCGGCCTCTGTTTGATGGCTTTCCGCAATCCATCCTGCCCGTCATAGGCCGTATCCACATCAAAACCTTCCTTTACAAGATTAAATTTGATAATATCAGAAATGGATTTTTCGTCTTCTATTATTAGGATTTTCCTTGCTTCCATACTGTTTCTCCTCTTTATATATAGTTCAGTGGATTCTTCTGCACCCCGTTAACGATTACTTCGAAATGCACATGAGGTCCTGTGCTTCGTCCAGTATTTCCAGAGTTTGCAATATGCTGTCCCTGATAAACCTTTTCCCCTGCTTTTACTAAAATTTTACTGCAGTGAGCATAAAGGGTCACTCTGTTGCCGCCATGATTAATCCTGACAACGTAGCCGTAAGAGCCACTATAACCAGCGGATATGACTGTCCCCCCATCAGATGCTCTAATTCTATTTCCTACAGGAAGTGCCAAATCTATTGCTCGGTGATAAGAAGAATATCTTTGTGTCAGTCTTGCCCCCACAACCGGATAAATATATGTCCCGCTGCCCTGCAGAGAAGGTAATGCTTTTGTTCCAACAAGCATAACTTCTTTAACAGGTTCTTCAATTACAGTGGATTCCAGCTCAGTTTTAGATAGTTCAATACCATTATTTTTTATTATTCTTGCAACTACCTCTTTTTCTCCGACGATCCCTTTTACCCTAACTCTTTGTTCTCCCTTATACATATTGCTTGAATCTTCTGTTGTTTTTTCAAAGGCAATTGGTTCCATATAGGTTGCGACTTCCACCGTTTGCACGGTTATTAACGGTACCGCATGTGTTAGAACAATTTCTAGTCCGATACTTAATCTTTCTGGATTAATACCGGGATTCGAGTCACTTAAAACACTACTTTTTATTCCGTATTTTTTTGACACTCCAGAAAAAGTATCCCCGGGTTCAACAATATGAACTTTAGTTTGAACTGCCCCGGTTAGTATTTTCTTTAATACGTCTTCCGAATTCTGAATTCTTCCAAGTTTTGTTTGAACAACTTTTATTTCAACATTTTCAGCGAATCCAACACTTTCATATTCGCTGCTGCCAGAATTGTTTATGTATCTGGTTTTAATACTCTCCAGAACTTGTTTTGCCGTTTCTTTTGAGGAAATAATGGCTTGCCTGTTATCATTGACATATATTCCAAAAGCATTAACCTTCATATCCTGCATATAGCTAAGTTTATTTAGTACTTCTTCAGAATCGTCTATTTCTCTATTTACTGATATAACTCTTTCAAATGCAATATCCAGCTTTCTATCTATTTTTACCTCTGCATTATATTCTTTCGTCAGTTGTTCGGTTACAACATCCAGCAGCTTTAAGACGTCTTCCTGATTTTTAACAACGCCTAACACCCGGCCGTTGTATGAATATTCATAAGCACTGACATAGCTGAATCCTGCTGCAATAATTGTAGCTATAACAAGAAAAAAAACAAGCTTTATTAATAGTTTCGCTTTGTTAAGTTCAGCATATTCACGAGCAAGCATCAGCTTGAGGCTGCTCCTTTCAACAATCATTGTTGCCTTTTCAGCCAATTCTTCATTTCTGTGATCTATGCCAACAATCATTCTCGCCATTTTATCGGCCGCCAATCTTTCTCTGGCGACAAAATTTCGTTTTAGGATTATTAACCTTTCTGATACATACTTATTTTTTTCTCTTATCCGCTTTGCATGTTCAGGATGTGATTTATAATATTTTTTTACTTTTCGAATTGTTTTCGAGATTATTCTGACGGGTACTTTGGAAAGCGCTTCAAAAAAAACTAACGTTTTGAATTTTAGTCCTTTTTCCTCTGTGATTTTCTCATCTTTTTTTTCTTTTTTGAAACTATGCTGAGAGTTCAGTCTTTCACTGTAGACCTTTACCTTCTTCTGTTCTTCCCACAATCTGTCAAAATCAGTTTCATTAAATTTTGACAATTTTTTGCTGATATTAGTTTCCATTTCAGCCTTTATCTGGGACTTAATTCTTAACGCTTCCTGGTGTAATGCCTCTTCTCTTAATCCATTCTCATCATAGCCAAAATCAGGCATTACAGGGTTTTCCACATTCAATGCCGTTGTTTTTATATATTTCTTCCTGTTGGCTTTTGAACATCGCTTTACATTCAGTTCAATTCCTTTTTTGACTCTTTTAATTTTTTTTGCCATTCTTCAACTTCGTTAAGTCGCTTCTTAAAGCAACTGCAACGTTCCCCCATATCATTTGTGCCAGTGTCTTTACACTCTGTACACCTGTACTCTATTTCCAAATAATCTTTCTTCATGTTGTTTTCTGTTAACAGAAACACCTTTTCTTCCCCTAATATATCGGCTTTTTTCTTTAATGCTTTTATTTGATCTTTGGAGTTTAACGATCCTGAAACCATCATTCTCGATATTTGCATGCCACAGTTTCTGAGTTCTTCGTCTATTTCTTTAATTCTTGGATACTCTCTGTAGACAGTATTTTTTCGGTCTGAAGCCTGTTTCTCTACTTCTTCTCTTATTGAATCATAATACTTAAAAATTGATGGTGCACCAGGCCCCTTACTTTTTTCACCCTCCCCAGGTTTGCTGTTCCCTTCATGCCAGTTTTTCAAGATTTTGTTCACATAGTTCATGTTTGGGTTTGGAATCCCGCTAGTTTTCCCACAAGCCTCCAAAATTTTATCAATACCAAATCCCATTTCATCAAACCATGTGTCTATCAGTCTTTGCTCTTCTTCTGTCGCATTTCTCATAAACCCCAGGGATTTTAATATTCTTTTATATAAGTAATGTCTGTTATCAATTTCTTCCAAATATTCTTCTATTTTTTTAATATCCAGCAGGCCTTTCATCGACCATTCTTTTACAACTGCACCAATATATTTAGAATTATCTTTCTTCCTTTTTTTGACACAATAGGAATAGGCATACACAATCATCTCTGGCGTCGCCCCATATTCAGAAATCCAGGTCATGATCTCCACAGGTTCTTTCCCCCCGAGTAGACGTCCTGTGACTTTTTCAATTGTCACGTACATATCCTTGATTTCTTTATCTTCCAGCAATATTTTTGTTTCTTCTGTGATTGCCTTGTTGGATCGCTTTCGTTTTGAGTTCTTCACATATACCAGTTCTTTTAGATTTAGAAGCTCTATTTGATACCTGAATTTATCTTCTGGGTTCATATGATTCTTTTTAACAATTCCGAGTCCTTCCCAATAAGTCCAAGCTTTTAAAACATCTTCTATTTGAAGGTCCAGCTGCTTCGCAATTGTTTCATTGGTAATGTCCTGTTCTAAATCCGTATACATTAAAGCAAAGAGATAAACTTTGACAAAATCTCCTGGTGCAGCAATCATATATTCGCTTATAAAAAGGTTTTCTACTTCTGTATCAAATAGAAACGCCTCTTTTACCTGTTTTTTAAAAAAGTTTTTCTGCAAAATATTCTCCCAATCTTTATTTTAAAAGTGCTTTATTGATATCTTCCAGTAAAGTTTCCAAATCAATTTCATGTCCTTCAGCCGCTTCTATAATTGTTTCCTGATTTGCGCCTGGACAACCAACACAATTCAAACCATGTTTCATAAAAATTCCCTCTAAATTATCATCAACTTCAAGGACATCACATACTTTCATATTCTCAGTTACAATCATTTTCTTACCTCCCCAAATTACTCTTATCAACAAATCTAGTGTATTTACCAAGCCAAGTCAAATCTACCGAACCCGTAGGGCCGCTTCTTTGTTTTGAAATAATCACTTCACATACTCCGGGTTTTTCCGTATCCTCTGGGTTGTAATATTCATCCCTGTATAGAAATATAACAATATCTGCATCCTGTTCAATAGATCCTGACTCTCTTAGGTCAGAAAGAATCGGTCTGTGATCAGTTCTTTGCTCTGGTGCACGAGACAACTGAGAAAGCACAAGGACAGGGCAATCCATTTCTCTTGCCAGCAACTTCAAATACCTTGAAAGAGTAGTAATCTCCTGCTGTCTGTTATCTGTTTTGCCTTCAATTGACATTAACTGCAGATAGTCAATAATGACCATATCCAAGCCTTTTTCAGCCTTCAGCCTTCGACATTTATTTTTAATTTCCATTACTGTAATACCGGGGGTATCGTCAATAAAAATGTTAGCCTTTGAAAGGTTATCCATTGCTATACTAATCTGATCCCAATCTTTTCTTTCCAGGTCCCCTGTTTTAAGCTTTTGCATTTCTATTCTAGATTCCATGGAAAGCAATCTCTGCCCCAACTGCTCTTTGGACATTTCCATACTAAAGAGCAAAACCTTTGCGTTTGCTTTTATTGCCGCCTGTTGTGCTATGTTTAATGCAAAAGCCGTTTTCCCCATTGCTGGTCTTGCCGCGATAATTATAAGATCTGACTTTTGAAAGCCAGAGGTTTTGGCGTCAAGGTCGATAAATCCTGAGGTCACACCTGTAAGATTCCCTTCCAGCTGTGACATTTTATCTATCATATTTATATTTTCTAAAAGCACCTCTTTAAGAGGCGAAAAATCTTTTCTTTGCCTCTGCTGAGCAATTTCAAAGATTCCTCTTTCTGCAAAGTCCAGGACCTCTTCTGCCGCCTGCTTTTCCTGGTAACCTTTATCTATTATTTCCACTGCTTTTGTAATCAGATTTCTAAGTGCGGCTTTTTCAGCAACAATTTTGGCATACTGTCTAGCATTTGATGTGGATGGCACCGAAACTGAAAGTGAGGCAACATATGCTCTTCCTCCAATCATCTCCAAGGATTTTCTTCTTTTCAATTCCTCTGATACTGTTAACGTATCGACCGGCGAGCTCTTTCTGAATAAGTCTGAAATGGCTTCAAAAATTTCCTGATGCAGCTCATTATAGAAATCTTGAGGTCTTACTTCTTCCATCACATCAAACAAAGCGTCCTTGCTTAACATGGCCGCTCCTAATACCGATTTCTCTGCTTCTTCATTATGAGGTGGAATTCTTTCAATCATATTTTACTCCGCTTAAACGTTAATGCTCACTTTTAAGGTGGCCACCACTTCATGGAAAATCTTTATCTCAACTGTAGTTTCGCCTGCCGTTTTAATAGGATTAGGCATTAGAAATTTTTTCTTGTCAATGTCAATTTTGTGCTGCTCTTTTAAAGCTTCCGCTATATCTTTTGAAGTAATTGATCCAAATAATTTACCGCCTTCTCCAGACTTGGTTTTAATATTTACACTTAAGCTTCCTATTATTTCTGCTAATTCCTTTGCCTTTGAAAGCTCATCAGCCTTTTTTCCTTCTGCTATTGATTTCTGTTTTTCCAGGCTTCTGACATTTCCTTCTGTCGCTTCCATAGCAAAACCTTTTGGAATCAGAAGGTTTCTTGCGTATCCATCGCTGACCTTTGCAACTTCTCCTGCTTTTCCTGTTCCTTTTACATCCTTCAGTAGTATTATTATCATATTATTTGCCTCCTGTTATAAATTTTTCTTCATTTCTTTTTGTATGCAGACGAGTGCCTCTTCCGGCATCATTTCAACTTGTGCTCCGGCAGTTGTTAAATGCCCACCTCCGCCCAGTTTCTCCATAACCGTTTGTACGTTTATTTCTCCAAGGGATCTTGCACTTATTACGGTTTTACCTTTTTCTGAAGTCCCTGCAACAAAACTGGCTCTGACACCCTTTATTGCCAAAAGCTCGTCAGCCGCCTGCGCATTAATTACCTGCATGTCAGGGTGAAAACCCTCGCAGGTTGAATAGGCTATTCCATCCTTGGAAATCTTAGCATTTACTATAGCATTCGCTCTTAGCTTGAATGATTCAACATCCGTCTGAAAATAACGTTTAACGCTTGTTGTGTCAGCTCCTGAACGTCTTAACCAGGAAGCAGCTTCAAAAGTTCTAACGCCTGTTTTTACAGAAAATCTGTTTGTATCAACTGTAATTCCGGCCAGCAGGGCTTCCGCCTCAAATTTAACAATGCTTTTTTTCTCAAGGGAATATTGAAGAATCTCTGTCACCAGTTCTGATGTTGATGATGCATAAGGCTCCATATATGCAAGAGTTGCATTTTCAATACTGTCTTCTGCCCTTCTATGGTGATCTATCACTGCTATTCTATCTGTTTCATCAAGAAGTTCCTGGCATTCAACCAAACTGGGTCTATGGGTGTCCAAGACGACAACAAGTGTCTCATTGTCCACGAGAGCAAGGGCTTTTTCATTATTTATAAAGCTATATGTCTCTTTATCCCTGGCAAGGGAGTAAACTTCCTGAAGCGTTTCGTTATAAGCATTAATTATTATATGAACATCCTTGTTTCTTGATGCAGCGATCCTGAAAATACCAAGCGCCGACCCAAAAGAATCCATATCCGGATATTTATGTCCCATGATCAAAACTTTTGAGGATTGGTCGATCAACTGTCTGAGCGCATGGGCAACTATTCTCGATTTGCCTTTATTTCCTTTCTCAACAGTTTGCATTTTGCCGCCATAATATTCAATTTTGCTTCCCTTTTTTACTACAGCCTGATCTCCACCTCTTCCAAGAGCTAAATCCAAAGCATCTGTCGCATATTGATCTGTTTGTGCCGGCGTTTTCCCACCTACACCAATTCCAATGCTAAGGGTTACCGGGAAATCAGCCTCTGTTTCAATTTCTCTTATATCATCAAGAATAGGGAATTTACTTTCGACAAGCTTTTCCATATACTGATTTTCAAAAACAATGAAATATACATGATCCTTATGCTTTGTAATAGAAGCGTTTATTTTCAAACACCACTGCCTGATGGTTTTATCAACATTGGATATAATCGAAAGTCTCATTTCATCCGAATTATTAGATGTCAACTCATCGAAATTATCAACATTAATTGTACCCATACATGGTTTTTCATCATTATATTTTATTTTCAAGGTTTCATAATTGGTAACATCAATAAAATATAGTCCAAATGACGAATCCTCTTCCTCCCCCATGCTTGAAACCTGTACTTTAAATTTTTTGTCATTTCTATCAAGTATAAGACTCTTTTCTCCTTTTGCGCTTTTTAATAAGTCAGTAAACTTAATCCCTGTTAAAGCAAAAATGTCGGCATCTTTTATACCATCATACTTGAAAACTTCATCAATTTTTCCACTCGCTCTGGTCACCTTCCCGTTGGAATTTATAATACACATGGGTATGGGAACATAGGCGGCCAGCAATTTCGCTATTCTTTTCTCTGCCATTTTATCTCCTCAAGTTTGATCAGGATTTGCTTGAAAATTAGATTTGTTGAAAACATATTATACCATAAAGCGACTTTTATTTCACTTATTTTCTAGTTTTTGTCGTATTCCAACCAACAAGTCGAAAAATCCAAAGAGTGCTAAAAATTTTCTCCCAAATGGAGATACGAAAAGCATAATATAAATAGCCCATCTTAAAATTTTATTCATTTTCTTTTGTTTTGTCGTGTATATCACAACCGCAAAACCTTGTACTGCAAATACAAATTCAATGATGGCCTGCACATTTAAAAGCATCGCATCTTCCGATACAATTTTCAGGCCCACAACCATCCAAGAAAGCACGTATATCAAAAGACACCCATAAATAGCTCTTCTCGGTAATGAAAAATCAGAAAAATCAGGAAGCATCAAAACTTCCTTGCCTCTTTTCTTCATATTGTTTGATATCAGCTTATAATCAAAATATGAAAATATCAGTCCCCAGCAAATCATTGTGGAAGGAATCATATTTATTGCGACTGCATATGCCTCAGTAAGCAGGTTTGCCGCCTCAACCTTGCCAATTCCTTGGAGTCCCGCAATTTTCAACAAATTTGGTGTTTCTACTATTGTTTTTACAGTTAAATCAATTTCCTTTAAAATTAATGCTCCTAAAGGTTCTCCCGTTGCCCATGCAAAACCAAATAACATGACAAGTAGAAACCCCAAAACTAAAGCACTTTGCAGTATTACAGCATATGGCACATTGTTTTTTTTAATGCCTGCTAGAACTATAATAAGCGGTAATATAAATGTCAAAAGCATTATTGTAAATAAGTACATCTTTTTCTCCTAGTATTCTTTGACGGCCACTTCGCTTAACTCAACCGATGTTACGGCATCATAAATATATATGGGTATTTTAAGAGGATCTCCAATGGCTTTTGCAATTTTTCATCCTCATAAAGTGCAACTTTTGTTGATGTTGATCCTGGATTGACTGAAAGAATATAGTATATATAATTTCCTCCTTTAATTCCATTTTCCATTGTAATTATACACCATTTGCACTATTAAATAAAGGTATAAAAAAACAGGTGCTGTTGTCCAACACCTGCTTCATTTTTAATTAATCCGTTGTATAAGGTAGTAAAGCAACAATTCTTGCTCTCTTTATTGCTGTTGTAACAGCTCTTTGATGAGTGGCACAAGTTCCAGTTATTCTTTTAGGAAGAATCTTACCTCTTTCGGTAATATACTTCTTCAGCTTTTCTACATCCTTGTAATCTATTGTTTCAGTTTTATCAGTGCAGAACTGGCATACTTTTTTTCTTCTCATGCCACCGCCACCTCTTCTTTTATCCATCATGAGATTAGCTCTCCTTTCTATATTCTATTATTCTTTGTAAACTTTTGCAGTCATTCAATTCACAAGAGAATTACTGTTCCAGTATATTACTGTATAAATTGTTGGTCTTTAAAACGGAATG
>JAENWI010000277.1 GCA_016650115.1 Peptostreptococcaceae bacterium
GGTCTTACCATACGTGATTACTGTGCCAACCTGGGAATAAAGAAATCAACATTTTACTATTGGCAACACAAAATAAAAAAACAGCTTCCTCCTAAAAAAGGATTTATACCTTTAGTTTATGGAAAAGGAAATCAATCCCGACCATTACAGGTGCCAGCTACGGCGAATGACACAACACGAACATTTTCAAATCCTGGTGATTCAGACAAAAGTATTTCTTGTGAAATAAGCTACCCCAATGGTATTTGTGTAAAAATGAATGGTTTGTCAAACACAGAAGTATTACGATCACTGCTCCATTTAACACAACAGCAGGATGTTTAGTCTTACTCAGTCCATGAATTATTATCTATATTCCTGTCCTACAGATATGCGTCGGGGTTTTTACACCCTTAGCGGAATGGTGACTAACCTGATGGGGCGCAACATACAGGATGGAGATGTATATATTTTCATTAACCGCAGTTGTACCAGCATGAAAATACTGCACATGGAATGTGGCGGATTGGTAATCTATCACATGAAACTCGAAGCGGGCTGTTTTAAGTTGCCTTCCTTTGATCAAAATATCAATACATTTAAAACCAATTGGCAGAATTTAATGATGATGGTTCAAGGAATTTCTACCGATAAAAAAGCAAATAAAAAAAGATGGAAAAACTCTTCAAAGTAGCATAAAATAAGGCACTTCAGCCTTGGTAATTTGATTTATATTTAGTATTTTTATGACAGGTATAAAGAAGGAAATGACTACTGAAGAAGAACTTTTTTTACAACAAATACTGGAAGATCGGGATCGGCTTTTCAGGGAAACATCTAAGCTGAGAACTCAGTTGTCAGGCTATGAAAACTTCGCTTCAGAAAGAACTTCTTATCAACAACAAATTGACGAAAAAGATAAAGCCATTAGTAGTCTGAAAATACGAGTTGCAGAGTTACTAAGAAAGATATGGGGAAAATCCAGCGAACGTTACATTAAAGAAGATCCTCAGCAACGATGCCTCGATTTTGACGGTCTTGATTTGCTTCCTGAAGAAAAGAAACTTGCAACTAGCGCCAAAGAAGAAATAGAACACTATAAAAAGAAACGGGTGCTTGTAAAAAAACGGGGATACCCTGTACGCAAGCCCCTGCCGGAAAATCTTCCACGGAAAGAATACCATATTTACCCCGAACACATCGACATTGAGAAATGGACAGAACTGAAGCCTGAGATCACAGAGGTGTTGGAACAAGAACCTACCAGATGGTATGTACGTAGGATTATCCGTCATAAATATGCACTAAAGAATAAAAATATTGATGTCGAAAAGCAAGTTATTATAGCACCAATGCCATCTCTTCCAATAGCTAAGAGCTATGCCGGGGCATCATTGTTAGCTGTTATCATTATTAATAAATACGTTTACCATATTCCTTTCTATCGTCAAATTCAAATGTTCAGGCAACAGGGCATAGACATTTCCCCTGCAACTATTAACGGATGGTTTGAAGATGTGTCCGACTTAATGAGGCCTGCCTGGTATAGGTTAAAAGAATTGGTTCTTGAATCCGATTATATTCAGAGCGATGAAACAACGATTCCGATTATCAACAACGAAAAGCACAAGACCGTAAAAGGTTACCTATGGATGGTTCGAGCGGTTATGCCCAACCTGGTTTTCTTTCACTACGACCATGGTTCAAGGGCACGAAAAGTAGCATTGCAATTGTTTAAGGATTATCAGGGGGTGATTCAGACTGACGGATATGTCGTTTACGATATATATGAAAACAAAAAAGGTGTTTTACCTATTGGATGTTGGGCTCATGCAAGACGTAAATTTAAAGATGCTTTAAAAGAAGACAAAGCAAGGGCAGAGTATGCCCTGGAACAAATAGGCCTACTATATGATGTAGAGCGACAGGCTGATCAGGAAAACCTCTCTTTTGCAGAACGTGCAGAGTTGCGTTCCCGATTGTCGTATCCTATTATGGTTGCATTTGAAAAATGGATGACTAAAGAATATTTTAAAGTACTACCCAAAGGACGCATCGGTAAGGCTATAAGCTACACTTACCGGATCTATAACAAATTAACCCGCTACCATCTTGATGGAAGGCTAAAAATTGACAATAATTTGGGGGAAAATGCAATTAGACCCATTGCTCTTGGAAGA
>JAENWI010000203.1 GCA_016650115.1 Peptostreptococcaceae bacterium
CACCAACTGACCTAATCCAAGTCTTGTAAAAAGAGTCTTTGTAATTGCCGCTGTAAGTGTTGTTTTACCATGATCTACGTGACCAATTGTTCCAATGTTTACATGTGGTTTATTTCTTTCAAATTTCTGCTTAGCCATTTTCTTATTCCTTTCTTAATTTCGTGTACGGCTTCACCTGCCTGACGGGCTTTCTTGGAAGCCTGGACACGACTCTGCTTTCTTCGTGTACGGCTTCACCTGCCTGGCGGGCTTTCTTGGAAGCCTGGACACGACTCTACTTTCTTCGTGTACGGCTTCACCTGCCTGACGGGCTTTCCTGGAAGCCTGGACACGACTCTGCTTTCTTCGTGTACGGCTTCACCTGCCTGACGGGCTTTCTTGGAAGCCTGGACACGACTCTGCTTCTTCTTCTTCCTTCTTTGGAGCTACTGATGGGATTCGAACCCATGACTTCTACCTTACCAAGGTAGTACTCTACCGCCTGAGTTACAGCAGCAAATTATGCCAACATTATAAACGTCACTATTGTTTATTCTACTATATCCGTTAGCATTGTGTCAATAGTTAGGTGCGTTTTCCTTCACTTTACACTGTGAGATAAATAGCAAGTTTCTTTCTGATCCTTTGCACCGCATTATCCACAGCTTTAGGTGTTTTACCAATAATTTCTGCAATTTCCAGATAGCTTTTACCATGCATATATTCATCCATTACTCTGACTTCCAGATTGCTTAATATTTTTCGGGTTTTTCCCTCAATCACCTGAAGTGTCTCTTTTAACAGAAGCATCGCTTCAGGGTCCGATTCGCTGTCTGACTGAATCAACTCACCTACAGTTTTATCTGTATAGTCTCCATCTATTGGATTACTAAGTGATATGGATGTATTGAGAGGCAAATGTTTAAGCCTTCCAGCCGTCTTAATCGCGGTAATTATTTGCCTGTTTATGCATAGATTGGCAAACGTATAAAAGGAGGCCTGCTTGTTGTTTTCAAAGCTTTTAATTGCTTTAAAAATACCAATCATACCCTCCTGCATCAGGTCTTCTCTATCCGCCCCTACAATATAATATAGATTAGCCTTGCCTTTGACGGCATCTTTATATTTTCTTATTAAAAATTCTTCAGAATCCTCATCCCCGTTTTTCGCCAAAGATACCAGTTCTTCATCTGATTTTCCTGCATATTTACTCAACATCTCTTTGCCTTCTCACTTCACACATTAATACTACCGCCGCGTTTGAAGCATTCAAAGAACCAATTTTACCAACCATTGGAATTGAAACAGTAAAGTCACATTTTTCCTTTACTAATTTACTTATCCCAAAACCTTCGCTCCCTATTACAAGACAAATCCCGCCTTTCAGATTCGCTTTATAATAAGGCTGGCCTTCCACATCGCATGCCCCTATCCAAAGTCCTGCAGCTTTTAATTTCTCTATAGTTTGAACGATATTTGCAACCTTTGCACATGCCATATACTCAACAGCACCCGCAGAGGCCCTTGTAACAACATCTGTAACGCCGACAGCTCTCCTCTTTGGTATGATAAGGCCATGAGCTCCGGTAACCTCGGCAGACCTCATGATTGCGCCCAGGTTATGAGGGTCTTCAATATTGTCCAGAATAATTATAAAAGGGTCTTCCTCTCTGGCTTTAGCCAAAGCAAGTATTTCCTCTACTTCACAATACTTAAAGGAGGATGTATAGGCAATGACTCCCTGATGTGGGACTCCATTTGCCACTCGATCCAAAGCAACCTTATCTCCATACATAACCGGTATTTTTTTATCCTTAGCCATACCAACTATTTTAAGAATTGAACCTTCTGTTCCCTTTGCAATTAAAATCTTTTCGATTTCCCTGTCGTTTTTCAAAGCTTCCATTACAGGATTTCTCCCAAGTACTATACCGCTATTTTCTTCTGTATTCAACAAATTTATACCTCGTTCCATCTTCTTCGATAACTCCACTTTCATAAACCACTGAAAAGTTTTCATCTTCATCAAGGTTATAGAAAAATTTATCCGCATCTAAAGTTTTATCTATTTTAGTAACATAACAGGTATCGCAGTAGGGTAAAAACTGCTTGTATACCTTTTCCCCACCTATAATAAATACTTCCTCTGTATTTTCATCTTTCACCATTTTCAAAAGTTCTTCTTTTGAATGGCAGATGGAGCAGTCTGCTCTGTAGCCCTTATTTCTCGTCAAAACAATGTTATTTCTATTTAACAAAGGTCTTCCTCCAGGTAATGATTCAAGGGTTTCCCTTCCCATAACAATAGTTTTCCCCAAAGTGTGCTCTTTAAAATATTTTAAATCGCCAGGTAAATGAACAAGAAGTTTTTTATCTCTGCCAATTCCCCAATTTTTATCTACCACTACAATTGCTTTCATAAAATCTCCATAATACTTATATTGCAATAGGGATGTTTTTAATTTGTGGATTTTTCTCATAATTTTCTATCATCAGATCATCCACTGTAAAATCATAAAAACTGTTTATTTCCGGGTTCAGACGAACCTTAGGTGCCTGGAATTGCGGTCTTATCAGCAATTCTTCAATAAACGAAATATGTCTGTCATAAATGTGAGCATCTGCTATGACATGAACCAGCTCTCCTGGCTCCAGTCCGGAAACCTGGGCAAACATCATCAGTAATAGAGAATATTGAACCACATTCCAGTTATTGGCAGCAAGAATATCCTGAGATCTCTGATTTAATATGCCGTTCAGTTTATTACCGGTTACATTAAAAGTCATACTGTAGGCACAGGGTTCAAGCCCCATTTCCATTAAGTCCCGGAAGTTGAAAATATTGGTTAATATTCTCCTTGAATAAGGAGTATTTTTCAGCTGCCACAGTACATTGTCAACCTGATCCATTTCACCTTGAGGGAATTTATATTTAATACCTAACTGGTATCCATATGCTTTTCCTATAG
>JAENWI010000080.1 GCA_016650115.1 Peptostreptococcaceae bacterium
ATCAAGTTATCCAAATACGAAATAGAAAGAATGTTTAAGAGAGTTTGATGAGTAAAATAATTATAATATGCGGCCCAACCGCAGTAGGAAAAACAAAATATGCCATTGAAATTGCGAAATCTTTTAATGGGGAAATCATATCTGCAGATTCCATGCAGTTATATAAACATATGAATATTGGAAGTGCCAAACCAACATCGGAAGAACTGGCACAGGTGAAACATTACCTTATTGATGAAATTGATCCAAGAGAAATGTTTTCAGCTGCTGAATACCAAAAGAGAGCAAAAATTGCAATAAAAGCCGTTATGTCAAAGGGGAAAACTCCAGTTATATCAGGGGGGACAGGCCTTTATGTCAATTCACTAATATATGATATGGATTTTTCGAAACAGCCATTATCCACTGATTACAGGAAAAAGCTGGAAAATCTGGCGAGTGAAAAAGGGAATGAATTTGTTCATGAATTGCTTGTAGAGAAGGATAAAGATGCAGGGGAAAGAATTCATCCTAACAGCGTCAGACGTGTCATCAGAGCACTTGAAGTGATTCACCTTGGGGATAAGGTGAAACCTTTTAAAGAATCATTTGTAAAAACGAAGGATTACAGTTATGTCATCATTGGTCTTTCAAGGAATCGTGAAGAAATGTATGAAAGAATTAATGAAAGAGTTGAAATTCTTTTAGAAAAAGGACTTGTTGAAGAAATCAGGAGCCTTCTTGATATGGGGCTTACTCAAACCGACATATCCATGAAGGGAATTGGGTATAAAGAAATCATTGGATATATTAAAGGCGAATATGATTTGGAATTTGCAGTTGATTTAGTAAAGAAAAATACAAGGCATTATGCAAAAAGACAAATGACCTGGTTCAGGCGTTATGAGGATATTAATTGGTTTAATCTTTCTGAATATGAAAATGATGAACAGGCGATTGAGGAGATAAAAAGATGGCTGTTGAAAAACAATTAAAAATCCATAATAAAAGCGATAAACCTGATAATATTATTATCAAAGAAAATGATATTATGGAGCAATGTCAAGAAATTGAGGACCAGTTGCCAAAATTTTTGCGAGGTTTTTTTGTGTTTTTAAAAGGGAATGTTCTGCCAATGACAAGACTCGCATACCTTCATGATATTAAATTCTTTTTAAATTATTTAATTAACGAATCTGACATGACACAGGCAAAACTGACAAAAGACATAAAACAAGATGAATTCAATCATATTAAAGCAGTAGATATAAATATTTTTATTGATTACTGCCGACGATATAAGGTTGAAACCGATAAAAACATATATATTTATGAAAATAATAAAAGATCACTGGCAAGAAAAAAATCTTCCATCTCCGTCTTATTCAAATATCTGTATAGAGATGAATTGATAGAAAAAAACATTACGGATGGATTTGACCCTATTAAGGTGCCAAAAGCCGGAGAAAAAGAGATTAAAGCTCTTCAGGATAATGAAGTCATGATAATGCTGGACGCAGTAACCACTGGAGAATTTTTAACTGATAAGGAAAAACAGTACTGGAAAAAAACAAAGAAAAGGGATAAGGCAATTCTTATCATTTTTCTGACTTACGGTTTACGATTATCTGAACTTCAACAGTTGAATATATCTTCTTTTAACTTTTCAAGAGATGAATTTAAAATTTACAGAAAAAGAGGAAAAGAATCCACCATGCCAATCAATAAATCCGTTCTAAAGGTGATTCAATCTTATATTCAGGAAGAAAGGCCTCATGATGACACTATTGATGAGTTTAATAAGGATGCTTTGTTTTTAAGTTTGCAGGGAAAAAGACTGGCTGAGAGACAAATCAGAGAGCTGGTGAAGAAATATACATCTATTGGCTTGAAAACCTCACGTTCCGCAGGTTACAGCCCTCATAAGCTTAGAGCAACGGCAGCAACCAGCCTGATTGGGAGAGGCAATTCCATTTTTGACGTTCAGGCTCTTTTAGATCACGAGCAGGTTACAACAACGCAGCTGTATGCCGCTCATAAAATGAACGTGAAAAGAGATCTTGTGAAGGATATGGAATGGGAAATAGAAAGGGAAAAAAAATAATGCAGACCAACACATATAATTTATTAAACCAAAAAATGGGAATCAGTGATAAGGTTCTGGATTTAATTGATAAATCAGAAAAAGAAGTAATGGATATTTTTACGGATCTTGATGATATAATGACCTTTAATCAATATAAAGTATTGGCAGCTTTTCAGGAAAATAAAATTAGCGATATGCATTTCGCCTGGAATACAGGCTATGGCTATGATGACCCTGGCAGAGCCGCTTTGGAAAAAGTCTATTCAAACATTTTCAATACAGAAGCCGCACTTGTCAGACCAATCATTGTAAACGGAACCCACGCTTTAACACTGACATTAACAGGGATTCTCAGACCGGGTGATGAGCTTATTTATTGTACTGGTGCACCTTATGATACACTTGAAGAGGTTATCGGAATACGCGGAGAAGGGAAAGGATCCTTAAAAGAATTTGGGATTACCTATAAACAGGTTGAGCTGAAAGAGGATGGTACAATTGATCTTGAAACTTTAAAATCAATGATCTCAAAAAAAACCAAAGTAATAACTATTCAGAGAGCAACCGGCTATGGATGGCGGAAAGCCATTACAATCCCAGAAATTGAAAAATGGGCGATGATGGTAAAAACTGAAAACCCAGAAATAATATGTATGGTTGATAATTGCTATGGGGAGTTTTTAGATACAAAAGAGCCAACTGAAGTTGGCGCAGACGTTGTAGCCGGTTCATTAATCAAAAATCCTGGGGGTGGTCTTGCATTAACCGGCGGATATATTGCCGGCAGAGCTGACCTTATAGAAAAAATATCCTACCGAATGACATCCCCTGGTATAGGCGGTGAGTGCGGTTTAACCTTCGGACAAAGCAGAACCATGTTTCAAGGCCTGTTTATTGCTCCAAAAACAGTTAATGGTGCACTTAAAGGTGCCATATTATGTGCAAAAGCTTTTCAGAACATTGGCTTCGATGTTTGTCCAAAACCAGAGGATACAAGAAGTGATATCATTGAAGCCATTAAACTTGGTTCACCTGAGGCAGTTATCACGTTTTGTGAGGGTATACAGGCCGCAGCACCGGTAGATTCCCATGTAACACCTGTTCCTTGGGATATGCCAGGTTATGAGGATCAAGTAATTATGGCGGCTGGTGCCTTTGTGCAGGGATCTTCCATTGAGTTAAGCGCAGATGCCCCAATAAGGCCACCATATATTGTATATTTTCAAGGCGGTCTTACGTATGAACACTCAAAATTTGGTGTAATTAAAGCACTTCAAGCACTTTATGATAAAAACATGATAACATTATGAGGAGCAAAAAATGTCTGCCATAAAAGAAGAAAAAACTAAAAAAAGGTTAAAATTAATTGTGATTTTTTTTAAATTTTTAATCTTGCTTATTTTTCTGATAGGTATTCCTTTTTATGTGTTTTATTTTCATCGTGAGTTGATCCAGACTTTTGACAGTTTAGATTCAATCAGTGTTTTTTTGCTGGAATATAAATCAGCAAGTATTTTTGCTTACATTGGGTTTCAGATCATTCAAATAATTATTTTCATTATACCCGGGCAAGCGATACAGTTTGCCGGCGGGTATTTGTTTTCGTTTTGGCTTGGTTTTTTCATTACATTTATCGGTGTCGCATTAGGAACCGTTATCACATTTTATTTAGCCAGGGTTCTTGGCAAAGATGCCATTCATCTGATGATAGGCGAGGAAAGAACACATCACTACATTGAAAAATTCAACAGCAAAAAAGTTTTTATGGTTATATTCGTAATTTTCCTGATTCCTGGTATCCCAAAAGATGCAGTCACTTATATTGCCGGTGTTTCTGATATGGAAGCAAGACCTTTTATCATTATTTCACTTCTTGGCAGACTACCTGCAATGATAGGCAGTGTAATGATTGGGAGTATGTTAAAAAGCGGCAGCTACATCGGTGTAGTAATTATATCTGTTGTTGCCATTATTTGTTTTGTTCTGGGAATTGTATTCAAAAATAAATTAATTGGTAAAAGTGATAAGTTTTATCATAAGGTTACAAAATTATAGCCGGAGAGGAAAATAATGTTGCACTTGGATAGCTTCAGACTGTTTATGGATACGGGAATATCTGTATATATATCAATTATTGTCATATGGAATCTAATTGTATTTTTTCTATATGGCTTGGATAAAACCAAGTCAAAAGGAGAGGGACGTCGTATCAGCGAAAGAACATTGTTAGTAACAGCCTTTTTATTGGGTGGTTTAGGAGCTTTTTTGGGAATGCATCTGTTCCATCATAAAACAAAACATCGGATATTCATTATTCTAATTCCTGTTTCCATCTTTGTAAATATTTTAACTATCATTCTTTTTATCTCATAGCAACAGGTACATCCATGATTCAGAGGTATCTGTTTTTTTTATTAAAATTAATAAGAACAAATGTTCTAAAACTTGTTGACAAAGAACAAACGTTCTGATATTATATGAAGTATAAAAGAACACTTGTTCCAAGTATGAATATTTGAAAAGGATGTGAATGCATATGAACAACAGTAAACCAAAGTATAGATTAAAATCAAGATTTAGATTTACAGTATTTGTGGTAATTATGATGCTTATGCTGGTTACAGTATCAAATACCATACTTGGCATTAATAATGCGAGCAGTTTAACGAAACCAGTATATGCCTCAATACAAATTGAATATGGAGATACCTTATGGAATCTTGCTTCTGAATATAATCAGGATGGCAAAGATATCAGAAGATTTGTTTATGAAATTTGTGAATTGAATGAAATATCAGCTGATTCTATTCGTCCTGGTCAAAGTATATTGATTCCTATCTATAGCTGAAGCTAGGCTTAAAACTTTTAGTTATATTATAGAAATAAGTATTTTCTTGTTTAAGTTTATCCTTTTGTATTTCAATGAAGTTATAAATTACTTAGCCCATCATATTATTGATGAGCTTTTTTTATTTGCTTTAATCTATTATTCTTTCTACACAACTTCTCCATATCTTTTTAATACAATTTACCTATCAAAACAACTTAAATTGAAAGGATGTATATAATGGGTAATGGTTTAACTACAAGAACATTTAAAATTGAAGGAATGACCTGTGTAAATTGTCAAAATAAAATTGAAAATAAATTAAAATCAACTAAAGGGATTCTAAGCGCACAAGTGAATTACTCAAAGCAAACCGGAATAGTAACATTTAATCCGGAAGTAATTCGTTTTTCAACAATTGAAATGTTAATTGAGAATCTTCATTATAAAATAAAGGCTCCTGCTAAGTCAGAGAACAGGATAGATGAAAAAATTAACACTACAGTCCAGATTTTAGGCGCTGTATTTATTATTTTAGCTTTATATATGGTAATGAGTCGATTGGGTATACTCAATATTTTCAATTCCTTTCCAGAAGCTAAAGTAGGAATGGGATATAGTGTATTATTTGTAATCGGGCTGTTGACTTCCGTTCATTGTATTGCGATGTGCGGAGGCATTAATTTGTCTCAATGTGTTTCTAATCAGCTTGAAACCCCTGTAAAAAAAAAGAATCCACATAATTTGAAACCAGGTATACTCTACAACACAGGGAGAGTTATTTCATATACGGTGATTGGCGGAATAGTGGGAGGCTTAGGATCTGTAGTTAGCTTTTCTGGCACTGGTAGGGGGATAGTTGCTATTTTCGCGGGAGTGTTTATGGTAATTATGGGACTTAATATGCTGAATATATTTCCTTCACTACGTAAGTTTAATCCAAGAATGCCCAAGATATTTGCTTCGAAAATAAATAACGAGAAAAGCCGTAATAGCCCGTTATATGTTGGCCTTCTAAATGGTCTCATGCCATGTGGCCCACTTCAGGCAATGCAACTCTATGCACTTTCAACAGGAGATCCTGTCAAGGGAGCTTTGGCAATGCTGGCATTCAGTCTGGGAACCGTGCCACTTATGTTCGGGTTAGGAGCTTTGAGCTCTATTTTGACAAAAAAATTTACAGGAAGAATGATGACCGTAAGCGCAATGTTAGTAGTTATTTTAGGAGTATTTATGTTTAGCAATGGTATGTCTTTATCAGGATATCAATTGGCTATGCCCGCAATTGGATTCTCAAATAATACTACCGAAGTAATGGCAGCTTCTGCTGAAACAATTGATGGAGTTCAAACTGTAACAACCAAATTGACATCTAGAGGGTATGAACCAATCAGTGTCAAAGCCGGAATCCCTGTTAAGTGGAATATTCAAGCCGCAGCAGAAGATATAAATGGTTGTAATGGTACAATAATAATACCAGCCTATAACATTGAAAAATCACTTGAACCCGGAGATAATATAATAGAATTCACTCCAGCGGAAAGTGGAACAATTCCATTCAGCTGCTGGATGGGGATGATTAACAGTCAGATAAATGTTATATAATAATTAACTCTTTAATATTGTTTAATTATACCC
>JAENWI010000260.1 GCA_016650115.1 Peptostreptococcaceae bacterium
AAACCGAAGCAAATTGAAAACCGAAGCAAATTAAAATTCATAACAAATAATAAATTAAAACAATCGACAAATCGAAACAAAAATGGATTACTGTCTATGGCACATTCGTGCGAACGTGAAAAGGAGAAATAATGGATTTAGAAACATTGAAAGCAAAAAAAATGTCAGAGCTCCGAGAGATTGCAAGAATTTTTGGAGTTGCAAAGTATGAAACTTTAAGAAAATCTGATCTTTTAGCTGCCTTGGTTGGAGAAGAACTACCTGTTAAGGGAAATCCGGCTGTAGATGAGTCGGCTGAAAAAAACCCGATTGCTAAAAAATCGGTTGAGGCAAAATCAGGTGATTCAAAGTTGGTTGATTCAAAGCCAGATGATGAATTCGCGGCTATTGAGCCTCAGGGATTCAAAGGTTTTGCCGCTAAAAGTCCAGATGTTGTATCGGCAGCCGAACCAAAGGCCAAATCAAAATCAACCCCGAAATCAACCCCGAAATCTGAGTTGGAAGCAACCCCTAAATCAAAACCGGAATCCAAGCCGGAACTCAAATCTTCCAGCAAACCCGAACCTCAATCACCAGTCAAAGCACATACTAAACCAGAATCCAAATCCAAATCCAAATTCAAACCTGAATTCAAATTAGTTCTTGAACCAAAAGAGAGATTCACATCTTTCCTGGATAAGGAACTGAAACCGAATGAAGATGATGACAAACTTGATTATGAACTTGACCTTGATGATAACTACAAAAACGGTGACAACTACAAAAACGGTGATAACTACAAAAACGGTGATAACTACAACAATGATGACAACTACAACAATGATGACAATGAATCGGATAATATTAATCTTGAGAGAGATCGTGGATTTCAGCCTGATTCCGAGCTGGGAAATGACAAAAAGGCAACAAAGGACGGCGCCAGCGATGATTTGAGCAAAAATGCAAGCCAAAATGCGAATCAAAATGTAAATCAAGACGCGAACCAAAATACAGACCAAAATACAGACCAAAATACAAATCAAAACTCAAAGAAAAACATAACACTGAAGCCAAACCTGAATACAAAAAGAAATTTGATACCAAATTTAAATACAAATGCAAATACAAATGCAAATACAAACACAAATAGTCTTGACTCAAAAGACGAACGCCAGGTAACACCTGAAAAGGATGATAGGCCAGAGGTGGAAGGCATTTTAGAACTGGCAGATGGCGGGTTTGGATTCATGCGTTTTTCTAATTTTCTTACGAGCGATCAGGACATTTACGTGTCACCTTCTCAAATCAGAAGATTTAATTTAAAAACTGGAGATAAAATAAAGGGGATTTCAAGAAAACCTAATGATGGAGAGCGTTTTGGCGCGCTTCTTTATGTGGTCACAGTGAACGGAGACGAACCAGGTGTTGCCATTAAAAGACCTGACTTTGATGATCTGACCCCAATATTCCCAAATGAACGTTTGGTGCTGGAGGGCGGTTCCAGAGATTTGTCAATGAGGCTTATAGATTTGATTGCTCCTATTGGCAAAGGCCAAAGAGGTCTTATTGTCGCACCTCCAAAAGCAGGGAAAACCATATTACTTAAAAAAATAGCGAATAGCATTGAAAAAATGCATCCTGAAGTAGAGATGATTGTACTTCTTATTGATGAAAGACCGGAAGAAGTGACGGATATGAAACGTTCTTTGACCAACGGCGGCGAGGTAATATATTCAACGTTTGACGAGCAGCCGCAGCATCACGTGAAGGTTGCCGAAATGGTGCTTGCAAGAGCACAAAGACTTGTGGAACACGGAAAAGATGTTGTGATTCTGCTGGATAGTATTACAAGACTTGCGAGAGCTTATAATATGGTTGTGCCTTCATCCGGGAGAACCTTGTCTGGAGGCCTTGACCCGGGAGCGTTACACAAACCTAAAAAGTTTTTCGGAGCAGCCAGAAAGATGGAAGAGGGCGGGAGCATTACAATACTTGCAACAGCTCTTGTTGAAACAGGAAGCCGTATGGATGATGTAATCTTTGAGGAATTCAAGGGTACAGGTAATATGGAGCTTCATCTGGACAGGAAACTTTCGGAGAAGAGGATTTTCCCTGCAATCAACCTGAATAAATCGGGGACACGAAGAGAAGACCTGCTTTTGTCTGCGGATGAGATCGAGGCGGTTTGGATGATTCGTCGTTCAATGGCCAACATGGGCACACAGGACGTTACAGAAATAATAATAGACAACCTGGCACATACAAAGACCAATAAGGATTTTGTTCAGGTTATCAAAAAAACAACTCGATTATAGTTAGCGGAGTGACTATTTCTAAAAGTTATCCACTGAGGTAACTATTTC
>JAENWI010000535.1 GCA_016650115.1 Peptostreptococcaceae bacterium
ATTTAAAGCCTCATCAAGTACTATGAATTTGTCCTATACCGCCACGGCAAATTATGCAAGTAATGGCAATTTAAATATGAAAGTTCAAATGTTTGAGGATTCTCCCAGTGATGCATCTTTTCAGCAGTTTGGAAGAGGAATTGAAAACATTATTGATGCTCTCCCTAAAGAAGTAAGGCCTTTTTCTGATTTTAAAAATTTGGAAATTGATTTCGACATGAATAATATAAATGAAGGATTTTCAGGTACAGGTATTCAAAACATCGAAAATTTTAACACCAGCTTTACGCCACCACAATTAGAACTCCATGTTTTGGAATGGCCAAAACTTATTATAAAATACATTGGCGGCCCTATTTATATTCCTAAAAGTGCCGACCCAGACTACGTTCCGCCCAAAGAGATAAATCAAGTTTTTGATGGCAAATCAAATTTCGACGTGAAGGCTTAAGGAGATGATGAATATGGAAATTAATACAAGAGACTTCGGCACTGTTCAGGTGGAAAGTGATGCAATCTATGACTTCCCTTCCGGCTTGTATGGTTTTGAAGAAGCTACCGCGTTTGCTGTTTTTGCGCAAACCCACGATGATATTTCTTTTTTATACCTTCAATCAACCAAGACTCTCAATCCCTGCTTTCTTGTGTTTGAACCCTGGGACCTTTATACAACTTACGCACCTGTAATCTCTGCCGATGACTTAGCTGCTCTTGAAGTAAAAACTGTTGAGGATTTGATGTTCTTAGTAATTGCGAATGTACCAATGTCCATCGAAGAACTTTCGATAAATGTAAAAAGTCCTATAGTCTTAAATCCCAAAACAAAAAAAGCCCGACAGGTTATATTGCAGAATCCTGATTATCCCATCCGATACAAACCATTTCTTCAGGATGGAAAGGATGGCTCCTCATGTTAGTTTTAAGCCGTAAAGTCGGCGAGTCTCTATTGATATCTGACAATATCAAAATTAATATTGTCAGCATATCAGGTGATAAGGTTACCATTGCTATAGATG
>JAENWI010000256.1 GCA_016650115.1 Peptostreptococcaceae bacterium
AAAAAGCAGTAAAAAAATGCCCCACAAGGCCAAACGAACTGCTTTATTCATTTGTGAATAAATCCAAAGGACTATATTTTTTGAATTTTCAATCTGTACTTTTGTTAGCTGCTCTTAGGCTTATCTGGGATAGTCCGTTCATTTACGTTTGCCGCAAGTGCAGGGTTCAAATAGTTTTTCCTGAATGTGGCTTTATGAACCAGTCCCAACCTTCCCATTATTTCCACTGATAAGACCACCCGCCTAGGGCAACATAAACTTTTGTTCCATCATTATGTGCATTTGCAACCAATTCATTGAGTTCTTCTGGTTTTTCCAGTGCAACCAGATTGCCATTCTCTTGGGGAATTAAAAATGCATAAATAATATGCGTCATTTTATCCGTCTGCAGTTTTTCAAATGGAGGCTTCCCCGGTGACTGCAGATGCAGGTGGTGTTTCGGCGGCGGCAGATACTGGAGCCGTTTCAGATGCTGTCGAAACCATTCCGGTAGAAGCAAGAAGTGCACTGATTAACATGATTGAAAATATTTTTTTCATGAAACGTCTTCTCCTTTTGCTATTTTTGTTTAATTGTAAAAGAAAGGTGTTCCTTTGGCAAGTAAATATAGAATATTTAATCGCAACGTCAGTCAAACGCATTTTATCCGTTTCACGCCCCTGCGGCGCCACCAGGCCCTAGCTGATTACTAACATATAAATTCTTTTATCACTTCTAAAAACTCCTCGCCATATCGCTTCATCTTACTTTCTCCAACCCCTGAAACCATTAACAATTGATCATCATTGCTAGGCATTTTATTGCACATATCTATTAGCGTCGCATCTGTGAATATTACAAACGCCGGCACCTTTTGCAATTGCGACAGTTTATATCTAAGCTCCTTAAGTTTTCCAAATAAATCCTTATCCACGTTCACCATTTGTCTCACTGCCCTTGACTCTTTTTTCAGTTCTTTTTCGGCATCTTTTGCTATTTTCATAATCAATTTTTCGCCATCAAGCAGGACTTCTTTGGATTTTTCAGTCAGTTTTGCCACCGGGAATTCCGAATTAGTCAGGGCAATATAATCATTCAATACTAAGTAATTTATTATATCCCTAATACGTTTTTCCTTTACCTCCGCCATAATTCCATAGGTGGTAATTTTATCTAATCTCAATTTAAGTATTTTTTCTGCCTTGCTGCCTCTCAAGGTGTCAATTACTGCTTTAATGCCGTACCTCTCGCCCATTCTGAAGATGCATGACATTATCATCTGAGCATAAAGGGTGATATCCGTTTCTTCAAAATTTGTATTGCAGTTATTACAATTTCCGCAGAAATTTAAAGGTTTGTCACCGAAATATTTCAAAATATATTCTCTCAGGCAATCGAAGCTGTGACAGTAATATGTCATTTGCTTCAAGCGTTCCCGGTCTTTTTCTTTTACCTGTTCTAGTATCTCCGAATCCAGCTCATTCTTATCATTGGTGTTGTCTATCAAAAACTGGTTTGTAATAACGTCCTGGCCACCATACAGCAAAATACAATCGGCTGGTGTTCCATCACGTCCTGCTCTTCCGGCTTCCTGGTAATAACTCTCGATGTTTTTCGGCATATTATAGTGAATGACAAATGACACATTGCTTTTGTCAATTCCCATGCCAAATGCATTGGTTGCAATCATAATCTTTCGTCTGTCGAACAAAAAATCATCCTGGCTCTTTGTCCGTTCTATTTCAGGTAGCCCTGCGTGGTAACGGGTGGCATTGTATCCATCCCTAAGTAAGTTCACACAGACTTCTTCGACAGCTTTTCTTGTAGCGCAATAGATGATTCCACTTTTACCAGGATTGTTTTTCAAGTATTTAATAACAGCTTTGTATTTATTTTCCGGCTTTTGCACCTCAAAATACAGGTTTTCGCGGTTAAACCCAGTTGCCATTATAAATGGATTGTTTAATTTTAATATTTTAATAATATCTTCCCGGACTTCACTGGTTGCCGTAGCCGTAAATGCAGATATGACAGGTCTTTTCGGTAGCTTGTCTATAAATTTGTTTATTTTTAAATAGCTTGGCCTGAAATCCTGTCCCCACTGAGATACGCAATGGGCTTCATCTATCGTTACCATAGATATTTTAGCGTTTTGTGCGAAATCCTGGAACTCAGTCACATCAAGACGTTCGGGTGCAATATATATTATTTTATACAATCCCTTTCGAGCGTTATTGAGCACCTTTGCCGTTTGACTAACGCTTAGGGAAGAGTTAATATAAGCAGCGGCCACGCCACTGGCAACCAGCGCCTGCACCTGATCCTTCATCAAGGAAATAAGTGGCGATACCACTAACGTGATCCCCTCAAAAAGTAACGCAGGGATTTGAAA
>JAENWI010000361.1 GCA_016650115.1 Peptostreptococcaceae bacterium
ACAATCTGATAAAGCTCCGGCGGGATTTCCTGCCCAATATCAAGCTTCGCTAAAAGCGTTGCTGCACTGTCGTCATGGTAAATTGCGATGCCATTCTCAATAGCCACCTGCAGTATCTTTTGCGCTATATAGCCACTCCCTGCTGCTACGACAGACGGCGCAGAGTTTTTTTTGGTGTCATACTTTAATGCTGCAACATTTAAAGTCGCTATATTCCCTGCATCAGGTTTTTTTTCATTAGATTTTAACATCTACTCCCACCTTTCTAAGTGCAAGTTTGGGAAATCTCTCTAAAATAGTATGATTATCTCTATAAACACCCACCTGATAATTACTTAGCCGATATCCCTGATCTTCAATAATATTTTTTATTTTTGCTTTGAATTCTTTTATATTATTCAGCAATATATCCGGGCATCTCACATCTAATTCTATGAATTTATCTTTTTCTAAAAGATCCACTTCAAAATTGCCATACTTGTCTGACTGAATCGTAAAGAAAATATTTTTCGCGTTTTCAGCCTCTCCCTTTCTTTCACTGCAATCCTTGTCGATAAAAAATTCCCCAAAGGTGTTTTCCCCCAGAAATGTTAGCGGTATTGTATAATGCATGAACGGGAGAACTGGACTTTCGCTTTGCAGCATAAATAGGAGTAAATTCTGTGCCGCACCAGATATTTTGGCAGGAGCAGAGCCGTCCAGAGCCTTTCCTATTAACGATGAAACATCACTTTCCTGCTTTCCGAATTTCATTGTTTCTGATGGTTTTTCTTCCTGATTCATTTCAGCCAGAGTACCTAAAGCCTTGTCAGCATGCTCAAATGCAAGTTTTTTCATCCCCACAATATCATCGTTTGATATGTTTGTTAAGCGACTAAGCTCTTCCCCAAATTTCAATATTGAATCCTCAAGAAACGTCGGGTCTGCTTTGTCATATCTCATAACATTATGAATGACGGACATCACATTATTATAAATTTTTTCATTACCTTTGTTGCTTTTCACAAATGTAATTAAATGAGGAACAAATTTATTTTTAATATATGCTCTTATTTGTGTGTGATTTTCTTTATTTGCATCAATGTTCCGAACAAGCTTTTGAATCGCATCATTTAAATTTTTAACTTCAGACTTTGTTAATTTTCCTGCCAGTTCGTTACTTTGAATAACAATTGCTTTCAAGGAATTTTCTTGCTTTACATAAAAATCAAAGCTTTTCAATATTAATACGATGGCTTCTTTAAGCTTGGGTTGATCCGGCATCTTTGCCAGAGCCCTTAGACTGTCAAAAAAATCACCTTTGAATATGGTTTCGTTTTTATCCTTAGTTAAAAGTTCTGAAAGTAATTGCTCTGGCTTTAAAAACAGTTTGTCTATAAAATCTTGGCTTATTACACCGGAGGATGACTCAAATAGCTTAATCATCAGTACAAGCTTCCTCAGTTGATCGGCCTGAGCTTTTGTGCTGTTTAAAAGCGGCTCATATATTTCTTTATTTAAGTTTTTCAGGAGAAATTGTTTTGTTGTGTCTTCCGCCGCATTTTTATTTGTTTCAACCTTTTTTTCAGCTGAAGCTGGATTTGTGATATCAAAAGCAACATCCTTAGGAAGTTGCTTTGAT
>JAENWI010000454.1 GCA_016650115.1 Peptostreptococcaceae bacterium
GGGCAGCTTCTGGTGGCCTTACCCTCACCTACCATGGGGGAACTTACCATGAACAAATGCCGGGCGAAAAAGCTGCGCTACTACAACCTATTGTGGAAGCCTATTTTCAAACAGTAGGAGAGTTAAAATGAAACCTTTATTTGTACAATGGGGAGCTGGTAATATCGGCAGGTCTTTTATAGGGCAAGTATTTTCTCAAAATGGTTATACAGTAACCTTTATAGACATTAATACAAAATTAATCGACGTATTGAACACTGAACATAGCTATGTTGTTCACACAGTTAGCGGCGAAGATAGTGTGAATCTTGTAGTTGATGATGTTTTAGCAATAGATGCAACAAATCAGGATGCAGTAAATGAAGCAATTATAAACGCATCACTTATGGGAATCTCTGTTGGCAAAAACGTATGGCCCTATATTGCTTCTTCTCTTTCTATGGCGATTGTTGCTAGATACAAGACGCGGCCTCTAGAACCACTTGATATCATCTTAGCTGAGAATATTCATCATGCTTCTCAATTTGTTACTTCTTTTTTGACAAAATACCTTCCAAAAGACTTTCCTTTAAACTCGTATGTCGGACTTGTTGAAACAAGCATAGGGAAAATGGTTCCCATTCAAGATGGGAACGCACTTGGCACAGTAAGAGCTGAACCCTACGATGAACTTATCGTTGACAAAGATGGATTTCTACAGCAAATCCCAAAAGTTGTCCAGCTACACCCTGTGAGTCCTATTAGTGCATATGTCGATCGTAAGTTGTTTATCCACAACCTTGGACACGCTACGGCTGCCTATCTTGGCTACAAAGCGAACCCTGAAGCTTTGTATATTTCTGATGTGTTAGAGGATAGCACTGTCATTAGCAATGTAAGAAAGACAATGATGCAATCAGCTGATGCGTTATTAGAACTGTATCCAAACGTTTTCACTTATAGTACCTTAACGTATCACATCGATGATTTAATTCAGCGCTTTAAAAACAAAGCACTTCAAGATACTGTATTTCGAGTAGGGCGTGACCTTAAAAGGAAATTGCGCTATGACGATCGCTTCATGGGGATAATCATTGAAGCACAGCGTCTTCAAAAACCGTGGGACCTCATAGCAAAGGCCTACCTAGCGGCGCTCACTTTTTATGCAGCAAATTCTAGTAATGAGCAAATGCTAAGCGACAAAGAATGTTTACAGCACATGGTGAATATGAGTTTGAAAGATAAACTTTATTATGTAAGTGACTGGGAACATTCTCATTTGTCCAAA
>JAENWI010000485.1 GCA_016650115.1 Peptostreptococcaceae bacterium
GGCCTCTTTTTTTGATTGTGAATGTTTTTATTGTAAACCTTAATTCGAAGGTACAATATCAATGGTAACCGAACGGTTGTAAGCACGTTCTTCCGGAAATTTATTTTCGAATGGTGCTGCATTCAGATCTTCACCAAATCCGTTTGCTTCAATCTGAACATCGCTTTTTCCTGCTTTTGTCAAAGCTTTTTCAATAATATTTTTTTTATTGGTTTTAAATAAATCCCGCCCTAAGACGGGATTTATTTACTTGAATATTAAATTTATCTTTAATTAATTAGTAGGTACGTTGATAATTGTATTTACCATAGTAACCGAAGATACTAATGAAATTGCTCTTCCATTTAATACAGTTTCTTGACCAACTAGAGACGTGTTATTAGCAGGAGCAGACAAAGTAACTCCAGAATTAGCGATAATGTTTCCAACCATAACTCCACCACCGGCGTAGTTAATAACAGCTGATGAACCAACATACCAAAATACATTATTAGGATTTCCTACACCGTTTAAAAACACAACACTGCTTGACTCAGAATCACCTACTGTTAAAGTAGAAGGTGCTTGAAAGTACCATTTTGCATTGGGATCACCTTGAGCGTCTAATGTAAGATCGCCATTTGTTATTTTAAAAGAGCTTGAGGCCGTATAAACACCAGGAGCTAATGTTAATCCACCTAGTTCACCTGCTCCCGGATTGACAAAAGGAGCAATACCTGAATTTGGCATTTGAGCTGGAGAAATGCTAAGATAAAGATCTCTGGCTGCATTCAATCCCTCTAATGCAATTGCTGCTTTGGTAGCATTTCCTGGAGAAGGCGCAGCAGTATATATTCCATCAGTTACAAGTCCATTATTAAGGGGTGTCACAGTATAGACATCACCATTCGTATCATCTGTGAAACCTGTTACCAAAGTTGAGGCAGCTGTAGTCCCTATTGTCCCATTAACTACTGTATATAATCCTTGATTAGTTATTCCCTCATTTACTCCGAAAATTCCAAAGAACAATCCGCTCGATGGTGGAATCACTGCTGTAAAGTTTGCTGTAATATTTTTGTTGCCATCCATAAGCACGGTTAACGGATTGTCAGTTCCTGTTGCATCACCGCTCCAAGAAGTAAATTCATACCCTGTGGCAGGTGTAGGCGTTAGCACTACGTTATCTCCATTA
>JAENWI010000112.1 GCA_016650115.1 Peptostreptococcaceae bacterium
TTCAGCATGTCTGTGCGGGGTGGCGATAAAGAACTTAAGAATTATGTTTTAAATGAAGATGGTTATGAATGGCTTGGAACTGAATACAAAAGCAAATCCAGACTTTATCCCCGCACCATACAAGTAACCGGGGACAGCGGTAAAAAACTAAAAAAAACCGTGCATGAAAAACAGGTGATTTTCTACAGCGAAAAATATGATAAGCGTGCTAAGGCTGAACGGGCAGCAACAATTGCAAAAGCGCAGGAGCTGATTGCTCATCCTGGCAAATACACACACGCCACTTCCTATGGAGCTGCGGGATATGTTAAGAATATTGACTTTGACAAAGAGACAGGTGAGATACTCACTCCAAGCACGTCACTTGAATTAGACATAGACAAACTAAGAGAGGAAGAAGCCCTTGATGGATATTATGCAATCATCACCAGTGAGTATGAGGAAACTTCTGACCGCATCATTGAAATGTATCGCGGGCTTTGGAAAATCGAGGAATCCTTCAGGGTCACCAAAAGCGACCTGGAAGCACGGCCTGTATTTGTTTCAAGAGAAGATCATATTGAAGCTCATTTTCTCACTTGTTTTGTGGCACTCTTAATTGCAAGGATATTAGAAATGAAGACTAATCACAAATACAGCATTACCAGATTGCTTGAAAGTTTAAAAAAAGCAGAATGCTCTTTTGCACAGCAAAACTACTATCTATTCAATTACTGTGACGATTTGTTATTAGACCTAAGCGCAATCTTTGATATCGATTTTACCAAAAGGATACGCGGTTTAGGGGAAATAAAAAAGATTTTAGCTAACACAAAAAAATGACTTGTATCGCTACAACTTTCTGACAAAAACAAACAGCCTGAGAGCCTTTATTTGCAAGGACTCGCGGCTGTTTTTTCGTTTCATTTGCTGCAGAAGAAAAGATAATAGCACACAGGGACAAATTTGTCAATAACAAGCAGCTGAAAAAATACTAACGTTTCCTATTGGTACAACGGGTATTTTCAAATAGGGGTTAACAGTATATTTTAGGGAAAGCAGGGGAATAAAATTCATATTGGAAACGAAGAAATGTTGATTTTTAAATGCGCTTTTGTTTGATATTCAACTTTTCATGTAGTATAATATATTAATCTATATTGATGGAACCGAAGTGAAATAAGAGTTCTAAGAAGGAGAAAAAGCATGTTTTGTAGAAAATGTGGTAAAAAACTAGATTTACATGATAAGTTTTGCAATATTTGCGGTGAACCTGTTGTCTTAGAGGGAGTGGGAGAAACTACTATTGTACCAGAACCACCTAAAGATTTAGTCTGGAATGTTGAAGGGTTTCCAAAGGATAAAAAAGTAGAAGATGTTATTTTTGACTGGAAAACAGACAGCCAAGGTGAAGACTTCGTCGTTGATGATTTTTATATCAATGAAAATAAAAATGTCTCAGCCCAAAAGTTACTTGATCAGGAATTAGAAAAAATAAATAGAAATAATATAACCAGGGAAGAAGCAATTCTTGCAGCGCAAGCGATTACTGCAGCACAGACAATTACTGCAGCACAGACAATTAATGAAACACAAACAGTTTCAACCGCTCGCAGGATTTTTTCTGAAGAAATAAAAAGTGATTTAGAGGAAATAGCTAAAAAAACAGAGAAATATCAAGAAACCAAAGATTTGGAAGTTCAATCAGAAGTTGAAGCTGAATCAGAACCCAACCCAGAACCAGGTGCTGAACCACAATCAGAAACCGAAACAGCCGCAGCCGCAGCGACCGCGAATGACATAGAAACCATGAATGTTCCAAATAAAACAGAATTAAAATATGATGATATATTTGTTGAAGAGGAAGAAGAACCGAAACGCAAAGGTTTCACTTTTGCCAGATTTTTACTGGTATTGCTGATACTTTTAATCATTCTGGAAGGTGCATTTCTGGGATTTAAATATTATATGCCAGACAATCCATATTTCAAAATTGTGGATAACAAAGTGATGCAGGCAGTTTTAACTGTTGAAAGCTGGCTTCAGGTAAAAGAACCAGCAGAAGTGACGCCAAAGGTTGAAGAACCAGTTATTGAGGAATCTGTGGCAAAGGAGCCGGTCGTGGAAGAACCAGTCAACCCGTTTCCGGAAAATAAGAACATAAAAGAAATATCAATGAATCCAAACCTTGTTTATGTGTCGGGCAAAGATTATGGCACAGCAGACATTAATAAGTCCCTTCCTGTCATCGAAAGCACAGACCAGGTTATAGATACTATCGTTGAATATGATTCAAAATGGATTGATTATGTGAATAGCGGGGAGAAAGGGGTACTGGCATTGATCGCACCTGGGAGCCAGGCGGAGAAAAATGCGCTGAGTTTTACAAAAGCAGGTAAAATAAAAGAAACTTTCAATTCCCTTGAAATTGGGGAAGTCAGGAAAGGCACAAAAGGATATTATATTTGGGTTCGGGAAGAAATAGATATACTTGAAAATAATTTAAGCACAACAAAAGTCTACAACTGGATTTATCAGCTTACGCCAGTTGAAAATCAGATGAAAATAGTAAACTATTTATCATATAAGTAAGATACAACTAGGAAGTAAGATACAATAAAGCCTAGCAGCAAGGCATTGCAAAGAATAGAAAGAGAGCGTGATATCGTGTCAACCAGGGCTTATTTTAAGAGGGAAGAAATTACCTCAGGCAACATTGCCTTTTCTCGTTCAAGAACCACAATAGAAACGGCTTTTTATGGAAACAATGTGGAAAAAATTATTGATTTGAAGAAAGCTTACTTTATGGCCAAGGATTCACCAGGGGTTATAGAAACGGATATGCCGGTATACAAACCGGAAGAAGTAGGTTTGCCTGACGGGGCAAATGTTTTATTACAGAATGATGGTGAAACGGTAGGAAGATTTGCGGGTGCAAGAGTAATACTTGGAGAAGTTGGTGTTGTAGAAACAGAAATCACCAAGGTTTTAAGAGAGTCTATCTATTTTACAAGATTTAAAAAGATGTATCATTCTGAAACCTATATCGGTCTGGATAAGGACTTTATTGTAAAAGCGCATCTTCTGATTCCTGAAACGCATGAAAATGCCATGTACAACTGGATGTTGAATTTTCAGTATATCAATGATTTTTATGATGAAATGTATAAGGATTCAAAACCGATTGGAAATGAACCGGACATATATATTCTGTCAGACCCTGATTTTTCGCACCCAAGCTTTCCAAATGGTCTTGCCTATTTTGATCCTGAGCATAATTGTGCCTGCCTTTTAGGTATGAGATATTTTGGCGAATTGAAAAAAGGTACATTAACCCTTGCATGGAGTATTGCAAATAGAAACGGATATGTAGCATGCCATGGCGGACTGAAGAGGATGACAAAAAAAGACGGAGACAGTTACGTAATGGGTGTTTTCGGATTATCTGGATCTGGAAAATCAACGTTAACACATGCGAAGCATGAAGGTAAATACAAAGTTTCTGTTCTTCATGACGACTCTTATATTATTTCAACGGAGAATGGATCAGCTGTTGCGCTTGAACCTTCCTATTTTGACAAGACACAGGATTACCCGCTATCTTCAGAAGCTAATAAATTTTTAATCTCAGCACAGAATTGTGGGGCCACAGTTGATGAAGATGGAAAAGTAGTGCTTGTAACGGAAGATATCAGAAATGGGAACGGCAGGGCTATCAAATCAAAGCTATGGTCACCAGACAGAGTAGATAAAATGAATGACCCGGTAAATGCTATTGTATGGCTAATGAAGGATCGTTCTCTTCCACCAGTTGTTAAAATTGAAGACCCTGTTCTGGCTTCTGTTATGGGTGCCTGCCTTGCAACAAAAAGATCTACTGCTGAAAAGCTTCAGAATGGGGTAGATATAAACGCTTTAGTTTTTGAACCATATGCAAATCCATTTAGAACCTACCCTCTTATTGAGGATTACAATAAATTCAAGTATTTGTTTGAAAATAAAAAAGTGGAATGTTATATAATTAATACAGGAAGTTTCTTAGAGAAAAAAATACCGAAAGAAGTTTCAATTAAAATTGTTGAAGAAATTGTTGATGGAACTGGTGAATTTAAAAACTTCGGCAGATTAGGAGATATTATAAAGACAATGGATATACCTGGTTTTGAACCACCGTTTGGAGAAAAGTCATACGTTGACATTTTACTCGCAGGATTCCAGGGCAGATTGGGATACCTTGATTCTTTAAAGGAATTCAAAAGTGGAAGAGATAATCTTCCAGAAGAAGCATTCCAGGCAATCCGAGATATTGCGGACACATTAAGCAGACTGGATTAAATTGATATTATTGCGGAAGTGCAATTAATATATCGTTAGTGCCAATGCATTAAAAGGGAGGAATTACATTGAAGAAGGGGAAAATAGGAATAAGAGGATTACTGATTGTCATACTGCTTTTAGGGGTCTTATTTATGAGCTTAATCGGCTATATCACCGATTTCTTATGGTTTAAAGAACTGGGATATACAACAGTATTTTTTACAAAAATGTTTACTCAGTTAAAAATTGGGATACCGGCATTTATAGTTATTACTCTGATAACATATATCTATTTGAAATTGCTGAAAAGAGGGTATTTCAAAAAAATCGAGTCGCAGGATGTACCGAATGAAAAATTGCTGAATAAAATGACATGGGGCCTGGCCGCAGTCTTCTCAGCCATCTTTTCTTTCGTAATCGTTTCACAACTTTGGTTTGAAATTTTGAGATTTATCAACAGCACATCATTTGGAATAAAAGATCCAATGTATAACTTGGATATTTCTTTTTATGTGTTTAAGCTAGACTTTATTACACAGTTGAATCAACTAATGATCGGTGTTTTAATCGGATTTGGTGTTATTACAGTGGTGTATTATCTTATACTTATGTCTTTAAGGAAACCGGAAGTCTTTGAAACGGCTGAAGAACCTCAAGACGAGACAAGATATGACGGGTCCGCGGGGACGAAGCAGCAAGGTTTTGGAAGTTTTGGAAACATGGGCGGACTTGGAGATATTCTAGGCAAAGCATTTGGCGGTGCCGGGAATATGAACACTCCTTTTAACAAGAAAAAGCAGTTCGATGATGAAAACTTTATGAGACTTATGGGAATTGCATCGAAACAACTGATTGTCATTGGCGTTCTGTTTTTTGTAATGCTAGGTGTTAATTTCTATTTGAAGCAGTTTGGTTTACTGTATTCAAAGACGGATCTTCTTTATGGAGCAGGCTTTACTGACGCAAACGTTACTCTTTGGGTTTATAGAATATTAATTGTATTTTCCTTGGTTGCAGCGGCAGTTTTTGCTTTTGGAATTTTAAAGAAAAAATACAGATTAATGTTGACAGTTCCTGTAATTATGATTGTGGTTGGACTTATTGGATCAGGCGCAGCAATGGTAGTTCAAAATTTCATTGTATCGCCAGATGAAATAACCAAAGAAAGCCAGTACCTTGAAAGAAATATTCAATTTACGCAAAAGGCATACGGGCTGAATGATGTAACAATAAAACCTTTTGCTGCAAGTAATCAA
>JAENWI010000316.1 GCA_016650115.1 Peptostreptococcaceae bacterium
AAGAAACGGTTTTTTGATGAGGAGCTGATAAGGGATTGTTTTGCGGAAAGGGAGATAGGGATAGGGACAAGGACAGGTTTGGAGATTGGGGAACTTCGGGAGTATGTGTGTACGAAGTATCCGAAGGAGAAGGTTGTTTGGGAGTTTGAGTGTAGGAAAGTTAAATAATCGGGATTTTAAACCCGTCGAATTCGGGGAATTAGAACTTGAATAGAAAGGATGCGTAGTAGGGCAAAATAAGGGTAAATGATAACAACAGATGGATAAAATTTGCCTACACTGCTTCAGATTGGAAAGAATGAAGCAAGCTACTTTATGAAGCATACAAAGATAAGAAGTTTGTGTCACCGCTGGTGACACAAATAAGTTGGACAAATCAATTGATAGTGAGGTTTAATGTCAGATGAGTAGAAATAAAATTCCAAAAAAGGGTAAATGCAATAATGTTGAAGTATGGACAGAAGAACAATATGAAGAATATATAAAAGCGATATATGGAATGGAGTTTATAGCTGGGGTTACTGAAAACGGTGTACCCTATGGCACGTTTATTGATGAAGACAACGAGAATGATGAAATAATCTTTCGAGATACTTCAGTTGATTCTGATAATGAGCTGCCATTTTGATTTTGGGAGGAAAATGTAATGATAGAACCATCAAAAGTTAAAGATGCATTTAATAGAATTGAAGCAGAGAATTATGCCTTCAGAGCATATTTGAAAAATCATGCAGATGAGAATGAATTGGATAAGCAGTTTTTAAAATTACACAAAGAACTGTTTGTAAGTTATGATTGCAGTAAATGCAGAAATTGCTGTAAAGAATATTCAGCAAGCTTTAAGAAAGATGAATTAGACCCGGTTTCGGTTTTTCTGAAGATGACAGAAAATAATTTTATTGAAAAATATATAAATCAAGAGTTTGGTGATTATCAGTTAAAGGTAAAGCCATGCTGTTTCCTAAAAGAAGATGGTGGATGTGAAATTGAAACTTGTAAACCGAATAGTTGTAGAGACTATCCATATACAGACAAGCCTGAAAGATTATTTAGTTTGTTGAGCATCGTTGAGTCAACACGAATTTGCCCAGTTGTATTTGAAATGTTTGAAAGATTAAAAGACAAATATAAGTTCAAGAGAATAAAATGATGGCAAGAGTATTCCTTTGAATGATTTTGGACAGGCGATCACAGCATTTGGATGGGAAAAGCATGTAGTGGAAGGGATTGAGGGGAATTTATATGAAAATGCAGTTAAAATTGATTAAAGAAGTAGATGAACTTGAAAATAAAATAGCCGCAAATATTATATTTGCGGCTATTTTATTGAAATATGACAAATGATGGTGTATAATGAAACAAAATACGATAAAACTATAAAAAAACCGCAAATGTAATATTTGCGGCTAAATATTTAAAGATTGGAGGCCTGCTATGAAAAAGAAGACATCCTCACTAGAATTCAAATATAATATCATCAAAGAAAACTTACGAGATCAGGTGAATATAATGGTTGCCGATATTTCAATATTATTTCCAGAATTAGAAAAAAGCAGTCTATATTGGATGATATCAAAGTTAGTTAAAGAAGGATATTTAAAAAGAATTAGGAATGGCGTGTACTCACTAAACGAGATAAAAGGGAAATCAGCAGTATATCTTTCTGAAACGGCCAAAAAAGTTGGTAATATATTGGACTCCGAAGGATATGAGTACTATTTTTCGGGAATTGATATAATCATAAAATTCATGCAGCATGTTCCAGAGGAATATCCAATTATATTATTTGTGGAAAAAAGTTCCGAGCCGGATATTATGCAGTTGCTTAACCGGAATGAAATAACGGTGGTTAAAGCAAGTTCAGTA
>JAENWI010000120.1 GCA_016650115.1 Peptostreptococcaceae bacterium
CTTTTGTTTTAGGTTATCAAAAGCTATAACCTTGTCAAACAGCATCAGATCAACATCCTTAAACCCTTCCTGATCTTCTGCATCTAACTTTAAGGTTGGCTCGCTGTATTTTACGAAATCATAAGAAAAATATCCCACAAGACCACCTGCAAACGGAGGCAGATAATCAAATTTCGGGCTTTTATTTTCTTCGAGGATTTGCCTTATATAATCTTTGGGATGTACTGCTTTTATAGCAATCTTTTTCTCTAAGCCTATATTCAGCATCCCGTCAATGCAAGTCACCTCCATCGTTGGATCAAATCCCAAAAATGTATATCTCCCCCATTTTTCGGGGCTTTCCATACTTTCAAGCATATAACAGTGTTTGCTTATCGTTTTCAGAATTTTTAACACCTCAATAGGCGTCCTGATATCAGAATAAATTTCACGGCTTAATGGTATTATTTTATAATCCCCCACCAGCTCTTTTGCTACCTCTAAACTTGGTTTAACCATCATAATTGTCATTTTTGTTCTTCCTCCTGATTATGAATTTTACTGGGAGAAATTTTTTTATACATAAAAAAACTCGCCCTCAACAGAATACTGTCAAGGACGAGTTAATAAATAAACCCGCGGTACCACCTTGCTTTAGGGAAATCCCCACTCTCAACAGGATACTAACATATCCCATGCAACTAACGCATGCATTCACGTCACGAAATACTCAGAACAAAAAGTCCCTTTGGCCGCACCCTCCGTGGTCCATTTAACAATCTGCGTTCTGCCGGGCTCTCATCAACCCCAACTCTCTGTAAGTGCACAATTTGTTTTTATCTCCACATCATCGGTTTCAAAATCTTATTCAATTTTTTTAAGTATAACCATATTTTGATAACAAGTCAATACTTAATATCGTTTATTTCAAGGTTATTTCAATTTATATGCTTAATATCGTTTATTTCAATTTAATCATCATGGTGTTTTTAAATAAAATATTCAAGTCAATTTTTAATCAACTCAAACAAATTCAGTTATATCTTTCTATTCATATCTCAAGGCTTCAATAGGATCCAGTTTTGCAGCTTTCCTGGCTGGATATATCCCGAAGAACATACCGACCATAGCTGAAAACAGAACTGCAAACAGAACCACAAGAGGACTTATTACAAGCTCTGCTCCAGCAATTGACATGCCGATTACTGCAATTCCTGCACCCAAAGCTGTACCTATTACGCCACCGATTGCTGATATAATCATAGACTCAATTAAGAACTGTACCAGGATATCATTTGTTCTTGCCCCTAATGCTTTTCTGATGCCGATCTCTCTGGTTCTTTCTGTAACAGAAACAAGCATTATATTCATGATTCCAATACCACCTACAATAAGAGAAATACCTGCTATCGCTCCAATTGCAAGGGATAATGTGCCTAAAATCTGATCTACCGTTCCCTGTTGGGATTCCACTGAATCGGAGGTGTAAAATCCTTTTTCAATCCCTTTTATTTTTTCCAAATAGTTCACCATGGCATCAGATGTTTGCTTGATATCATATCCATCTCCAATATATATGTTTAGCATACTTGCATTAATTTCCAGGTCCCCTTGGATTGATGTATATGGCGAATATGCTGCATAAGCACTTGTTGACATAAGCCCGCTGAAAAGGCTTTTTTCTTCTGCATATACACCTATAATAACAAATTCTCTCATATTCCCGTTGACGTTAAGGTTTAGTGTTCTTCCTACTGGATTTTCTGTATTGAAGAAGAATTTTGCACCTGTCTTTTCAATCACGACGTAGTCTCTTTTCCCCTTCAAGTCAGAATTACTGATCATTCTTCCATGAATAATATTCATATTTTTAAATTTATCATAATCCCCTGCTACACCTTGGACCGCCCATTTCCCCTTTACTCTCCCTACTGTAGTTTCTGACTGAATATTGTTGGACGGATCAATATACGCCAGTTCCTTCTCAAATCTAACAGAAAGAGCATCAATGTCTTCCTGAGAAAAGGCTGCGTTCGGGCTGATGGTCATGTCCGGATTTTCGCGCCAGTTGGGATAAATCATCACATTATTTTTCCCGAAGCTTTCAAATTCTTTAGAAACAGTCGCCTTTGCACTATCTCCTATTGATGTAATGGCAATAACAGAACTTATCCCAATAATAATTCCAAGCATGGTAAGAAATGATCTCATTTTATTTGATCTGATTGATGTAAGGGCTAATTTTATATTTTCCAGAAACAGCATTACAGCGCCTCCTGTTTCATATTTTCAGTTTCTTTATCGCTGGTGATTTCACCATCAAAAAACGTAATAATTCTATCTGTATATTTTGCAATATCATGTTCATGAGTAACAATGATGACAGTGTTTTTATCTTCCTTGTTTAATTTTCTAAATATCTCCATAATCTCAATGGATGACTTTGAATCCAGATTGCCAGTGGGTTCATCAGCCAAAATAATTGGCGGTTTATTGGTTAACGCCCTGGCTATGGCAACCCTTTGTTTTTGGCCCCCCGACAGTTCATTGGGCATATGATGATACCTGTCACCCAACCCTACTCCATTTAATAATTCAATCGCTCTACAGCGCCTTTCCTCTTTAGGGATTTTTGCATAAACCATAGGGAGCTCAACGTTTTTCAAAGCAGTAGTTCTAGGTATTAAATTGAAGGATTGAAAAATGAAACCAACATTTTTATTTCTGACCTGTGAAAGTTGGTCGTCCGTTTTTTCACTTACATCCACACCCTCAATGTAATAGTTCCCCCCTGTTGGTCTGTCCAGGCAGCCGAGAATATTCATTAAGGTAGACTTACCTGAACCGGAAACTCCCATTATTGCAACAAATTCTCCCTCTTTAATTGTTAGATTTATATCTTTCAAGGCTTCAACATTTATAGTACCGTTTTTATATGTTTTATAAATATTCTCCAGCCTGATAATTTCTTTACTCATTTCTACTTCCCGCCTCTTCCTGAATTCGAACAGTCGCACCATCTTTCAGATCGAATCCTGGGTTCAAAATAATTTTATCCCTCACTTTTAACTTCGAAGAAATCACTTCTACGTCTAATGTCCCTTCAATGCCCAGTTTTACAAGTATAATTTTAACTGTTTCATCAGCATTCAACAATACAATACTGTTCTCCCCGGTTTCGGGATCTTCCAGTATGGAATCGATGGGTACAATCAAAGCCTTTTCCTTGCTCTGAATTAAAATACTGGCTTTTGCAGAAACACCCGAAATAATGTTTGTCTGTCCTTTATCAATTAAAATTACGACAGGAATAATCATTTCATTTGTTGCACTATTTTTGCTTTCTCCTGTGGATGCTATTTTTTCAACCTGACCGAAAATAATCACATCTCCAGTTACTTCTGCCTTTATTTTCACCTTTTGGCCAACTTTAATTTTACTGATATCGAACTCACTTACTTCAACTTTCATTTTTAAGTTGTTCAAATCCTCCACAACAAACAATGCTTCAGAATTAATTGAGCTGGATGCCACTTTCCCGGCAACAGCATTAATTCTGGTAACCGTTCCATTGATTGGGCTTTTAATGCTTGTTTTATCCCCGATATCATAGGACTGAACTGTTAAAATATCATTATTATACAGACTCTTCTTTTGGTTAAGTTCATCCTTGGATATTGCCCCTTCATTAAACAGCAATTTTGCATTTTCATATTGTGTTCTCGATAAACTGAGTGCATTGACAGCTTTTGCATATTGACTTTGTAGGTCGCTGGCATTTAATTTGGCTAAAGTTTGACCGGCGATCACCTGTTGCCCTTCTTTCACCAGAATAGAAGATATTTCATTGGCTGAAGAAGACATGATTTCTGCTTTTTCCGCTCCTTCTATGGTTCCATTAATTGAAACTGCCTCTTCAATATATCCTTCAGTTACTTCCCCTGCAGACACAATGGGTGCGATATTCTTTGGCGGTATTAAAAAAGCAGCAGCTGCGATTAATAGAATCAACACACCAATTCCTATCACAAAGCCTTTTTTCTTCTTGCTCCACTTGACTTTATTTTCATTTTTCTCAAACATTTTCCATTCCCCTTTTATCCATTCAATCCAGTTTCAATTCTCCATATTCTTAAAGTATGGCAGTCTGGCCGCGATCATTGTTGCAACCAGCGCAAAAGCCAATCTTCCAATTGTTACCACTAAAACGTTCGCACCTGCCACATAAAACAAAAATCCAGTTTCTATAATCCCATGACATAGATACATAAAAACAGCAACCAGAGCCATGTCTTTTTTCGAAAGAGGCGTTTTTTTATTGATTTCCATGATCGTCCCAGCCCCGTAGGTAACCCCCATAAAAACTGCAACCAATAAAGGAAATACGGCATTTTTACTCATGCCCATTATTTTTCCAAATCCTTCAAGTTTAATTGCAAGTCTCTCAATGATTTTATATACCATTAATATTTCAATGATAATCATCAACGGGATCAATACTCTAAGGAGGTTAATGGTAGTAGTGATTGCGCCGGTAATCATTTCATTTATAATTACATCCATTGTCACACTCATTATAAAATCCCTCCCAGCCAGCCAACCAGCAGACCAATAAAAATTGCCAGAGTTATTCTGAACACAGCTAACTTTATTGGGGGGAATCCAATTTTTTGTGCAATTGCCGATTCCACGGGAAGAGAATGAACGGTCAAAATAATCATTGCGATAGTTGTGATTTGAGCCATGTTGAAATCAAAAGATCTCATCGCTGCAATCACCCCATATTCATCAGTAAATACCCCCATTATAATCGGAATGATTGCATTTCCAGGCAATCCAAATAATCCCATGCTTGGTTCAAAGGCGTTTTGAAGCCAGGGCATAATTGGGGAATATTTTACTAAAACCACGACGAAATAGATAGGAAGCATAATTTTAAGAAGCATTAATCCCGTCTTAAGACCTTTTACTGTACCATCCTTTACCGCCGTAAAAAAAATGTTCATTTAAAACTCCGCTGTTTTTGGTGTCCTTGGGAAAGGCTGCACGTCTCTGATATTGGTCATACCTGTTATGTACATAATGATTCTTTCGAATCCTAATCCGTAACCCGCATGTTTCACGCCGCCATATTTTCTGATGTCCAGATACCACCAGTAATCCTTCTCGTCAAGTCCCATTTCTGCCATACGTCCTTTA
>JAENWI010000078.1 GCA_016650115.1 Peptostreptococcaceae bacterium
ATCGAAATCTATGCCCTTGTGGTCGATGCTTGATGAAATACCAACATTTTCAGGGGCAAAGACAAATATATTATTTGCTATTTTTTGTACGTTTCCGTTTAGAGCATAGGTGGCACCACTTAAAAAATCGAATATTTTTCTAGCTACATCTGTATCCATTTTTTCAAGATTTATGATGACCGGCTTTCTGCTTTTTAAATTATCCACTAATTTTGAACACTCGTCAAAACTTTTGGGTTCAATTACTATCAATTTTAATGAAGAAGTGTTAGATGACAAAGGTTTTTGAATTGGTACATTTTTTGAATCTATTGCTTCATTTCGCGGTGATATAAATGAATTTGAACTTTCAGGCTTTTTTTCAAGTTTTGACGCCAATACTTCTTCTTCCTCCTCAGAAAAATCATCATCTACGTCCTCAATTCCTACTAAATCTTTAAATTTACTCAGTATTCCCATTTTCCCCTCCTGTTTTTGCGTATTATTGTTTTGAGTAGTCTCTGTTTCCAAAAATTGCTGTTCCAACTCTTATTAAATTGGCACCCTCTTCTATTGCTGTCTGGAAATCATGTGACATTCCCATAGATAAATATTTAAATTCCATTCTATTATGTTCTATATCCTTAAATTTGTCATAAGTATTTTTAACCATAGCAAAATATTTCCTGACATTTTCCGGGTTTTCATCATAAGGGACAATACTCATAAGACCGCAAACTCTAACATTTGTGCATGTTTCAAGTATTGCACAGAGTAGTTCTCCTGTTTCTTTAGAAGTAATACCAAATTTGCTTTCTTCCATTGCCGGGTTTATCTGTAAAAGAATATCCATCACAATTCCTATTTTAGCGGCTCTTTTATTAATTTCTTCCGCCAGTTTCAGGGAATCTACAGAATGAATCATAGAAACTTTATCTATTATATATTTTACTTTATTTGTCTGCAAATGTCCAATCATATGCCATTTTACTGGCTTAACATTTTCATATTTATCCAGAATTTCCTGAACCTTATTTTCACCTATATCTTTTATGCCTGCATCTATTGCTTCATTGATCTTTTCGGCTCCATATGTTTTTGTAACAGCTACAAGCAAAACATCTTCCGGGTTTTTTCCGATTTTCCTGGCAGCCTCCGCCTTGAGGACCTTAATGTGCTCAATATTTTCTTTAATGCTCATATTGTTACATCCTCCCATTTTTAAGTATCTCATCATAAACGTCTACTGTTTTTATCTCATCACCCTTTTCATTATAAAAAAAAGAAACTTCAACTGCTGAACTTTCACCATCCGTATTAATTACTTTAATCGGTGTAAATTCATAGTCTTTATTCTTCTTTTTAACATAGACGCCTACGTTCCCGCTTTCGTCAGTTGTGATGCTTTCATTTTTGATAATAATGCCACTCGCATTTGCTGTTACGATGGTTGCTTCTCCACTTCTCATCTTACCGAATTCTGCATAATACATATCTGTTTTCATGATGATCAGCCATTTATCTCCATCTTCAATAATATCTTCAACATTCCCAGTAATCTCTCCTTTTGGTAGTTCTATTTTCACATTTTCTCCAATAATATATTTGGATACATTGCCATTTTCTACCCACCCTATCACATACCAGATTGAATTGTCACAAATTTTGTAAAGGGGCTCATCGATAAAAGTTTCTTTTCTTGTCAGATTAATTGCTTCAATCTTCAGTCTGGAAACCTCATCGTATTTCAATTTTTTCATTTTTTCCGTGGAAAAATAATCTTCATAACCATCAATATAATAGCTGACAATCCCGTTAAACGTGGTTATATCATTTTCCTGCTTACTTACCGCCATGCCGGATTTTTCAAGAATTGCTTCATACTCATTTTTAGGTTCACCCACATTTTTCTTTTGAATATCAAGAATTTTTGTTCCTTTTCTTACATGTTCTCCTTCTTCATAATAATAGTTGATGTCCCCATTTGTATCTGATAAATAAATTTTCTCATTTCTTACTAGATAGCAGGTTACAGTGTCAGTGACTTTCAGTTCACCATAATTGATAATCTCCGTCCTTTTCAAAGCTCCTGTAACCCCTGGAATCACATATATTATTATATATAATATAACACAAGCTAAAACGAACAGGATGAATGCCAGTCTTTTTTTATTTGTCATTAGAATTCTCCAAAACTTTTTTTAATATTTTCAATTCATCTTTGTCCAGATTTTTCTGATTTTTAATAAAATTATCAAGCAAGTCAGGTCTACGTTCTTTTGTTATTTTTAAAGATTCTTCAAATTTCCATAAGTGAATTAACCTATGATTCCCGGAAACCAATACTTCAGGTACGTTTTGACCTTTAAATTCTCTGGGTTTTGTATACTGGGCATGTTCCAGCAGTCCGGAATAAATAGATTCCTCTTTTACTGAAATGCCGCTCCCTAAAACCTCGGGAACAAGTCTTGCCACTGCATCAATTAAAATCATAGCCGGGAGTTCTCCGCCAGTCAATATATAATCTCCAACCGAAACCTCTTCCATGTTCCAATAATTAATGACCCGCTCATCCACACCTTCGTAATGGCCGCAAAGTATGGTCAGTTCCTTTTCACCTGACAGTTTTTCAATCATTTCCTGATCCAAAAGCTTTCCTCTTGGTGACATATAGATTATTTTTTTATCTTCTGCTTCAATACTTTCCAACGCACCAAAAATAGGCTCCACATTCATAACCATTCCTACACCACCGCCAAAAGGGGTATCATCGGCCTTATTATGTTTATTATTGCTAAAGTCTCTGATATCAATAATATTCAGCTCCAAAATCCCCTTTTCGTTTGCCTTGCCAAGCATACTTTCCGACACGACAGGAGCAAACATATTTGGGAATAAAGTCAAAACATTTATTTTCATTGGTACCCCTTGCTATAAGTCCATCAAACCCTCAATTAATTTAACTTGCATTGTTTTTTCTTCCATATTTATATTTAAAACAAATTCTTCTACCGCAGGTAATAAAAACTTTTTTTTATTTTCTAATTCAATTTCATATAAATCCTGAGCATTATTTTTTAAAACGTCACTAATCATTCCCACATACTTACCATTGGAATCCGTTACTTTTATTCCAATTAAATCCTTTATATAATAAGTATCCTCAGGAAGGATTCTCAGCATCTCTTCCGGAATATATAAGTCTTTTTCTTTTAAAGCTTCCGCTCCGTTTCTATCCTCAACTCCTTCAAGCTTCAGTATAGCAACATCTTTCATATACCTGGCATTCATTATCCTATATTCCGTCTCTTCAACGAAAACTGTTTCTATTTCTTCGAAACGTTCTTTATAATCAGAATAATTATATACCTTTACTTCTCCCTTGAGCCCTACGGCATTTACAATCTTGCCAATTTTATATCTATCCATTATTCTTCCCTATTATTAATTAGGCACATATACCGCAGTACATGTGCCTAAAACTCAGTATTGCAAATTTTCCATTATTGGACTATTTCTACAACTACTTTCATATTTCCCTTCATTGCAGCAGCTTTAACGACAGTTCTAAGTGCCTTGGCTATTCTTCCTTGTTTGCCAATCACTTTCCCCATATCACCAGGCGCTACTCTAAGTTCAATAATTATCGTTTGATTGTCTTCAATTTCTTTTACTTCAACTGCTTCAGGATCATCAACAAGTGACTTCGCAATTGCCTCTACCAGTTCTAACATAAGTAATCACCGCTTTCCTTAACCAATTATTCCTGATTTCTTTAAAAGAGCTTTTACAGTACTTGTAGGTTGTGCTCCCTCATCCAGCCATTTCTTAGCTGCTTCTCCATTGATTTTAATGTCAGCTGGATCTGTTAGCGGGTTATAGTAACCAATTTCTTCAATAAATTTGCCATCTCTTGGTGAACGAGCATCTGCAACAACTACTCTATAAAAAGGCTTCTTGTGTGCACCCATTCTCTTAAGTCTAATTTTTACCATATTATTATCCTCCTCTCTCGATGTATTCCTATCATCATTGTTTATATATCAAAATCCAGTTAATAATAACGGATTTAATACCTTCCTTACATTCCTTTGAGCATACTGTTTCTTCTGTGTTTTGGGCCTCCGGTGAATTGCTTCATCATTTTTTTTGATTCTTCATATCTTTTAATCAACGTGTTTATTCTGCTGACCGGCTGACCTGAACCTGTTGCAATTCTTTTTCGCCTGTTTGCATTCAGTATATTCGGATCTTTCCTTTCAGACTTTGTCATCGATAATATGATGGCTTCCATCTGCGTGAATTCTTTTTCACTGTCATCCAAATTTACATTTTTCATATTTTTATTGTTCATCCCCGGCATCATATCTAAAAGTTTTCCAATTCCGCCCATATTTTTAATCTGACCCATCTGGTCCAGAAAATCTTCAAGTGTAAACTCGTTTTTTTTCATTTTCCGTTGGAGTTCAGAAGCCTTTGTCTCATCGAAATTTTCCTGAGCTTTTTCTATAAGGCTCATCATATCGCCCATCCCAAGAATTCTGCTGGCCATTCTCTCTGGGTGGAACGGTTCAAAAGCATCTGCTTTTTCGCCAAGTCCAATAAACTTTATAGGCTTTCCTGTAACTTTTTTAGTGGATAACGCTGCACCACCTCTGGAGTCACCATCCATTTTAGTCATGATGATTCCATCTATTCCAAGTTTTTCATTAAAACCTGTTGCTGCATTCACAGCATCTTGTCCTGTAAGGGCATCCACCACTAATAATATTTCATGAGGCTTCGTTACTTTTTTGATCCTGACAAGTTCTTCCATTAATGCTTCATCAATCTGCAACCTACCGGCTGTGTCTATGATAAGAACATCATAGCCTTTGATTTCTGCTTCCTTCATAGCCTTTTCAGCTATTACCTCAGGTTCCCTGCAATCTCGCATTGTAAATACTGGAACATCAATAGCTTTTCCAACCACTTCAAGCTGATCAATTGCAGCTGGCCTGTAAATATCGCAGGCGCAAAGCATAGGTTTCTTCCCATTTTTCTTTAAGTAATTCGCCAGCTTCGCACAGGTAGTAGTTTTACCTGTTCCCTGCAATCCAACCATTAGAATTACTGTAAATCCCTTTGGCGAATAGGTCAATTTACTGTTTGCTCCACCCATCAGTGTAGCAAGTTCATCATTTACAATTTTAATGACCTGTTGTGCTGGAGTCAGGCTTTCAAGAACTTCCTTGCCTAATGACTTGACCTTAACGCTTTCAACAAATTCTTTTACTACTTTAAAATTGACATCTGCTTCTAGAAGAGCAAGCTTAACTTCGCGCATAGCCTCATTAATATCTGCCTCACTTAGTATACCCTTACCTTTTAATTTTTTAAAGACACTTTGTAATTTATCTGATAATCCCTCAAATGCCATTTAGACCTCCATTTGGACTTTTCTACTGATTTAATGTTTCAATAACATCTTTTATATTAATTAATTTTTCGCAGATTTTTTTATTGCCATCGTTTTCTTCCATCATTTGATCTATGGATTCTTCGATTTTGGCGATAACTTTTTGCGAGCTCTCAAGTTTATTTACAAGTCCCAGTTTTTTTTCGTACTCTGTTAATGCATTTTCAGCTTTTTTCAATGTATCATGTACACCTTGCCTGCTGATTGAAAATTCATCCCCTATTTCAGATAACGAATAATTTTCCTCGTGATAAAGCCGCATCACCTGCTGCTGTTTTTTTGTAAGCAACTGGCCGTAAAAATCAAATAATAAACTGGCTTCTGCAATTTTATTTAACATATTATTTCCCTTTGTCTCGTAGAGTGACAAGTCTTTTTACTTAACACCACTCTTAATTTACCACATTAAAAAAGTGCTGTCAAGCATTTTCACTTAACAGCACAATAAAATCATTCAGTGGTATTTCTTGATTTATTTTAATGCCTCACACATATAGCTGACCGGGAACGAATTATTATCTTCCACGATTTTCATCAGTACATTTAAGTCGCTGGTTTGTTTTATTGATTTAATATTCAATTTTCCAAATAATGTTCCGAAAAAAGAGTTGTTGGTATACTCCAAATCCACAATTTCACAATTCTCCAAACCATATTCTAAAACCATATCGGTTTTTGCATCATCAAAGCTTGCAATCTTATCAATTAAGCCATTATCAAGTGCCTGATTTGCTGTGTATATTCTTCCATCAGCAATTTTTTTAACAGTGTCAATGTCCAGTCCTCTTCCTTCAGCAACAATGCCTGTGAACTGCGCATACGCTTCATCAATCAAGCCTTGGAATATTGCCAATTGTTCTGGTGTAAGCTCATCATAATTGCTGCCCATCGCTTTATTTGGGCCGGAGGTTATCGTTTGTGATTTAACCCCATAATTTTCAAGAAGTTGTGAGAAATCAAACAGCGTTCCAATAGTAACCCCTATAGATCCTGTCCAGCAGTTTCTGTTGGCAATTATTTTATCAGCTGATGCAGATACATAATATCCTCCTGATGCAGCCATTGATCCAAAGTAGGCATATACTGGCCTTTCAGTAGTTTGCTGGTATTCCTTCACCTTTAGGTATAATTCATCACTTTCATAAACACCGCCACCTGGTGAGTTTACATATAAAATCAAACCTTTATTATTTTTGTCAGAAATCAATTTATCAATTTCATTAAGAGTC
>JAENWI010000221.1 GCA_016650115.1 Peptostreptococcaceae bacterium
AAAGATATAATATCAAATAGGATAACCACTGTATTACAGTTTGTTAGGTATGATTTAATAGGAGATGATGTTGAAAAGTGCATACTTGTATGTGAGGATAAGTTTGAATTAAATGAAGTGACTAGTGATAGGTTTTCGTTTTTTATTAATCGACACGTTAGATTTGATCCAGCATCGACTTTTGACATTGAAATAAGATTTATGACTGAACGTTATATAAAGGATGAATATATAGGACATGTTGAAGCTGAATTAGAAAAATATGAAATTAAAAATGAATTCATGAAAGATACTAGTTTTTATACAAATTATGAGGATAGTTGGGTATCAATGATTATAGCACAGCTTACTGGATCTTTTGGAAACAGCCCTTTGATAACACCGCCAATGTTTTGTTTTGAAGAAGAAAGCGTGGATTAATTGAATATCAGCTAGGGCCTGAGCGCACCGGATGCTATTCGATACAAAAAACCGTATAAAGGGGTAACAATGGGAAACCTCCAGCTTTATTTTTCCCATTCTAACTTGACGTGATCAATTAAAGAAATAGTTGCATATTTTTGGGCCATATAGTATAGTTTTAATTAGGAATGGCGGCTGAAGTCTTTTTTAGGACCAGGCCTAAGGGAGTCGGATGCGTCTGGCTCTTTTTTATTACCCCTGCTTTCAATACCAACCATTAAAATATTCGCATCAAACATTATTGTTTTTTTGCGCTAACACCTCTGAATCATCTTCTTCCGAATCTTGTTCTTCAAATTGGTCAAAGAAGGCATTAATGATTTCCTTATTCAAATTAAGAGCTTCTGCATCTTTAATAATCTCATCTCGACTGGCGAGCCCGTCGGCATAAGCCATTTCAATCTGTTGGTATATTAATCTGGAATTGAAAACGGCATTGTTTTCAGTGCCATATAACAGATCTACCTGTTCTTTAAATATTTCAATCTGTAATAAAACGTGTTTAATAACATTGTAATTTTCAATGAATTTATTAATGTTTCCAATATATCCTTATCAGCTAGGGCCTGGTGGCGCACCTGAGACCGCTATGTATTGAAAATTCAGTGTGGTGAGCGTTTTTTGCGATTTATCCAACGAAGTTATTATATAAAAAAACCAGAGGATTCAAGGGGAAAATGATGCGTTTCAGATAGGGCCTGAGTGCGCCGGCGCAAATGGTGCGCTCAGGCCCCATCGGGGGAACAAACACATAAAGGTGGGGGGGATCCATATCTCCTGACGCACCGCTGCGTGGCGAAAACTACCTGTTATCTCCTCAATATTCCCCGTTATAGCGTGCCAAAATCATGCATAGCCAATAAACTTCAAGCTAAAGGCAAGGTGGATCACCTGGGCTTGAAAAACCCTATAAAAGGGATACATCCACAGATATAAGATACAAGAAATGTAGATAAAACAGCATATAGAGCTTAAAAAGGCAGCCGGGGGTACACCGTCAAAATTTTATGATGCTTTATCAAGTTTTTCTAATCAGATAGACGGCGGAATAATTATTTTTGGGATTGACGAAGGTGCCGGATATGAAGTGGTAGGGGTATATAAACTAGGGAATCTTTCTGGTGCGTTTCAGATAGGGCCTAACTGCACTAGGGTTTGGTGGGTCGAATATCAACTGGGTGTTTATTCGTTGCAATATGTGGTATAATAACATTATAGACAAATATTAATGAATATTGTCGAAAAAATATTTCGAATATACAAAAAAATGTTTGTAATCCAACTTAACAGTTGTTATAATGATACAAAGAACAAAAACGCTTAGCAATGTGCGACAAAATACATTGCCTGATACAAAAACGCTTAGCAATGTGCGACAAAATACATTGCCTGATACAAAGACGCTTAGCAATGTGCGACAAAATACATTGTATAAAAGAAACCCTGAAAAGGGTTTCTTTTATAGGTTTGGAGGCCAAATGATAGAAAAAACTGTATATATTGGGAAACAAGACTTTTACGATGTAATCAGAAGTAATGGCGGTATTTGGACAGATTCTAAAGAAAGACCAATACTATGTGTTACTAAGTCATTAGAACACGACTCTTTGTATTGGGCCATCCCAATGGGAGATTTATCTCATAGAAAAAATGAAGCTCAGCAAAGAATTCATGTTTATTTAGCTAAAGATTCTACAAATATTGAATCATGTTATTACCACCTCGGCACAACCAATAAACAATCGCTATTTTTTATATCAGATATTGTTCCAATAACAGATAAATATATAGAAAGAGCTTATACAAGTTTTGGAAGCCCGGTTATTATAAAGAATAAACAAGTTACTGTTGAGATTGAGCGAAAAGTAGGAAGAATTCTTGCTTATGAGAAAGCTAATCCCAATTACTTTCGTCAGCATATAACAGATCTTAAAAAATTTCTTTTATCGGAATTGATTTAATCTTTAAATAACGGTGTCAGACAGTGCGGCCGAGCAAGGTTGTATCAATGGTTACCCGGATGGTACCATGAGGCCAGACAATCCAATCAGTAGAGAAGCAGCAGCTACAATTATTATGTATATGATAAAGTTGGGACTTATGGCCCGGCGACAGGAGTATTACAGATAACTGGTAATGTCTTCGTTCAAGCAAGAGGAACTGTATTACAGAATATGGTCATCTCCGGAGATCTTATCATCGATAAGAATGTTGGTGATGGAAACTTTATATTTTCTTGCTTTAGGACATTAGTAAATATCACTATCCAGACATTCCAACAATTCTTTATATTGACGGCGCATCACTTTTCTTAGTGATGCTTCATTGCTGCCGGAGTCTACCGTAT
>JAENWI010000300.1 GCA_016650115.1 Peptostreptococcaceae bacterium
CCAGAAACAGCAATGCTGTTTTTATAGTCATTCATTAACAACCCTAACATTTCAGCCCTTGTTATTGAAGGGATACCTAGCTCTTCAGCTCGAATCCGCTCAGGGTTATCATTAGCTATTGCAGAAGAGTAAACCACTAAATCAGCTCCTTTAATATTTTTAGTTCTATGACCCAAAAAGATACAAGCTCCCTTAGCAATTAACTTATCCGTCGTTTCGCTTTCTTTCATATCGGAGCCTGTAACAAAATATCCTCTGTTTATTAATATTTCAACTATAGCGCTAAGGCCTATTCCACCTATGCCAATACAGTGTATTCGTTTGTATAAAGACAAATTAATCAATGCGGTTTCCTCCATTTTTAATATATATAATTATATCACAAAATCCAGAAAAATAATGCTCAAATTTATCAATTTGACAAAAAGTTTAAAAACGAATATTATTGTATTAATTTAGATAATAATTCGTGTTTAAGGAGAAAACAAAGATGAAAAGATCAGAACGTTTAAGTGCAATAGTGAAAATACTATCCGACTCTCCAAATCAAGCCTACAGCCTTAGATATTTTTGCCAGTTGTTTGATGCTGCAAAATCAAGTATCAGTGAAGATTTACAAGCCGCTAAACAGCTTTTGGCAAAGCTTGAAATTGGCATTATTGAAACAACCTCTGGAGCCGGCGGCGGTGTACGTTTCATGCCTTATATTTCAAATACAGACTGCTTGAATTTGCAGAATCACCTTTGTGAACAGCTGAAGGATCCCATCCGGCACCTGGCAGGAGGTTTTCTTTACACTTCTGACATCATGTTTGATGCAAGCCTTATGAAAAAAGTCGCCTGTGCTTTTGCCCGAAAATTCCAGAATTCAGGGGCAGACTATGTGGTTACTATAGAAACAAAAGGTATTGCAGTGGCAACAATGGTTTCCGATCTGCTGCATCTCCCTCTGGTGGTGATTAGAAGAGAAAGTAGAATTTCTGAAGGCTCAACAATCAGTATAAATTACTTTTCAGGTTCATCTGACAGAGTCCAAAAAATGTCAATTGCAAAAAGGGCTGTAGTACCCGGATCAAAAGCCTTAATAATAGATGATTTCATGAGGGCCGGCGGAAGCGTAAAAGGCATCTCTGATATATTAACTGAATTTGATATTAAAATTGTCGGTACCGGTATAATCATCGTCACAAATGAGCCGGAGAGGAAAACCATACCCGAATATTATGCCTTTGTTTATCTTGGAAACATTGATGAAAATAGTAAAGAAATTAACGTTTTTCCAAATATTCATTTTTTTTAAATTAATACTTGTAATAATTTCCCCTTTGCTGTATAATAATGGCAAAATAGAAGGGTGGTGTCTAGATGAATATAACTGATGTAAGAGTTCGAAAAGTCAACGACGACGGTAAAATGAAGGCAGTAGTTTCTGTAACCTTTGATGATGAATTCGTTGTGCATGACATTAAAATTATTGAGGGTCAAAATGGGCTTTTCATAGCTATGCCAAGCAGAAAAATGGGTGAAGGTGATTTTAGAGACATAGCACATCCACTTGTTTCCGAGACTCGCAATAAAATCAAAGATGCAATATTTGCTGAATATGAAAAGGTTTTGAACGAGAAGATTGAGGTATCACCTACGGAATAATAGTTAATTTTGTTTATTTAAAAACGCATCAAAATGATGCGTTTTTCTTTTAATCTAATATTTTTCCATCCGTCGATATTGTGATTACCTGCCACGGAATCATCTTGCCGCTGTTTTTCAAGGCTTGAATCGCTGCATTCTCAATGCCTCCACAACAAGGTACTTCCATCCTTACCACTTTAACACTTTTAATATTATTATTCTTAATGATGGCAGACAGTTTTTCTGAATAATCACCCTCATCAAGTTTAGGACATCCAATTAGCGCAATATGATTCTTCATAAATTTATTATGAAAATCC
>JAENWI010000309.1 GCA_016650115.1 Peptostreptococcaceae bacterium
AAATTTGCTGAATTTGCACGTAGATGCCCTGATCCTGATTTTGTCGTCCAGGTTGTGAAGCAATTGATTGCTGATGATGGATACAGTATGCGTACGAAACTTTTTGATGAAGCCTCCACATTTCTCCCAGAGGTAGGACTGAAAACGTTGCGCACATGACAAACCTCTGGCATGCAGGCATCTCCTCGGAGGTGCTTCAGGAGGTATTCCTTTATCGGTACCAGGTACAACTTCCACATTTTCCACAAAAAGTGGAGTCGCAGGGCATTCCAGACGTGATTTCAAGAATTCAGGTACCGGGTAGGATTTCCATAAGCTGGACTGGCTCAAGGCTCATGCTGTCTATGTATCGCCTGAACTCTCCGAGATGCCAAAGAATCCATCTGTACGCCGCACCCCTGTGGAGCAGGCAGAGATTTTATTGGACCGTAAAAATTGTTAATCTCCACATTTTTCTTTAGTCAAAAAAAGCTCTCTGCAAAATATGGTCCACCTCAGGTTAAGACAGATTCCTTTTGATTTTCCTAAAACGGGTTTTCAAGTTTCAATCGACACCCCTGTCCGCCGTAATAAATGAAGTCACTATTTTAAAGCTATTGGAGGCCTGGCACAGGGATAACATCACGTACAGGAAAGAGAAAAAGGCACTATTGCCAATTTGTAGATTATAAAATGCCCAAATCCATTGACTTTCTTATACCATTTGAGATGCTAATATAGCATATGTTATATAAGGTGGAATTGTGAACTTTGCAAAACAGGTTAAATATGTTCGTGAACAACTAAGGCTAAGTCAAAAGCAATTAGCTGGTGCACTAAACGTGAGTTTTGCGACAGTAAATCGATGGGAAAACTCGAAAGTCACGCCAAGCAACCTTGCATTAAAGACTTTTTATGAATTTTGCGAATACAATTTTATTGAAGAAGAAGAGCTTAAACATCTCTGAATTTCGATAATAGAATGTTACTAGAATTGGAGGAACTATTATGGCAAGAGCAGATTTGCTTTGCGATTTGATAAATAATGGCATTACAGGAGAAGACCTAAAGTTCCGTAAGGCGGCTGAAGCGATTTGTGCTGAGGAAAGAGCGAAACAACATGTAGTATTAGCCAATAAAATTGAAGAAATGCTAAAAAAAAATTCTCATCAAGCTCAATGTAAGGAAGCGCCATCTCAGGCCTTTAACATTAAGGGGAATGGTGTTCATCTCTTTCAAGAAATTATTCCTGAAAAGAGGTTAGAGCAACTAATCCTCCCTGAGTTAACTGTCCAATCTTGTAAAGAACTTGTAGAAGAACAAATGCGTTCAGATCTATTGCACTCTTATGGTGTGGAACCAAGAAATAAGGTCCTACTAATTGGTCCTCCTGGAAACGGGAAAACGTCTTTAGCAGAAGCATTGGCAACTTCACTGATGGTCCCTATGTATGTTGTAAAATATGAAAGCATCATTGGAGCATATCTAGGAGAAACAGCATCAAAGCTGGCCAAACTTTTTGAATATGTAAAAACAAGGCAGTGTGTACTTTTCTTTGATGAATTTGAAACGTTGGGAAAAGAAAGAGGAGATCAGCACGAGACAGGAGAGATAAAGAGAGTCGTGAGTTCTTTACTTCTACAAATAGATGCCCTTCCAAGCTATGTTGTTATTATTGCTGCAACTAACCATGATTCTTTACTAGATAAAGCAGCTTGGAGAAGGTTTCAGATTAAATTGAAACTTGGTCAGCCAACAAGAAGCAATCTTGAATTATGGTTTTCAGCTTTTGAAAAGAAAACCAATTTCAAGTTTGGCTTAGAACCAAGCACCCTTGCAAAAAAGATGTTTGGACAGAGTTTTGCAGAAGCTGAAGAATTCGCGCTTTCCGTCTATCGCCAATACATATTACACACTC
>JAENWI010000209.1 GCA_016650115.1 Peptostreptococcaceae bacterium
AATGAAGGATTGGTAAAAGTATCGAGAAAAGGAATAGAGATAATTAACAGAGAAAAAATACAGGAAAAAGCAGAATAATGCAAATGACTTGCTTTGTAATCAAGCAAGTCATTTTTATTTTTTTGATTCTATCTATAAAAGCAATTTCACATTTTCTACTAACCACTGCTCAATCCCAATGCTTGAATCTGATTTGGGAATTTCAAAGCCAAGGTTATCAAAGGTTGTAAAAGAACTTAAATCACTATCGAAAAGCAACCCTAAATCACAGCCCTTTGCAAGAGTTTTCATGGAAACCGAATGCTTTGCTGAGTTATTGTCAGGATCAGGTGGATGGTTGAAAAAATTACCGTCTGGTTCCAGGTACTGACTATCAACTATATTTGCCCCTAATGGAGCAAATACTTTTGTCGCAATGAAGCCACCTGTACCATTACTGGCATCAATACATACTTTTAATCCTGAAAGAGGGGGTTCACATGGATTGCTATCACAAATTGTATCCTCTAGTATTTTGCACAGGTAACTGCTATAGATAGTTGTAAGATTGATTTCATTGGTATTATAGGTCTTTTTCCCATATTTCATTTTAAAATTATCTTTAAAACCGGGTTCCCCCAGTTTATTTAAGTCTTTCGATGAGCTGGCCATTTTTAGTATGTTAGTATAGTCTTCTTCCTTAAGAAGGCCATTCTGATCAAATAACTTGAACCCGTTCATATGGGGTTCTCCTCGGCTGGAGGAAATCATTACTGCACCATCACATTTCAGATGATAAGGTTCTAAAGCGAGTTTCCCCGTAACGATGGCCTCAATTGCCGGGGTTGAAGTTAAACTGCAATCAAAACAGGTAACGCCAAATGGGACGAGTGCCTCAAAGCAAGCAACCTTCAGGAGCCTGCCTGAGAGCCTTGGATCTTCTCCGACGGCAATGATTAATTCATTTGAACTTCTGCCTGTATTTTGCGAAAGCCATAATAAAAAGGCTTTTGCTATATCTGTTCCTCTGCTTGGGGTTAAAGTTAAAGGCTGACCGGTTATTCCTGATAAAGCCACTTCTTCAATATATTTATTCATAAAACCTCCATTTCAACTATTTTATTATATACCAATATCCAGGAAAATTCGATATTGAAGCACAGAAAAATATTATACGGTTTTACAAATTTATAGTGGAAATTATTTGCTGGGTAGTGTTATAATGGAAAAGACCGATTTGGGGAATTAGCTCAGCTGGGAGAGCGCTACGCTGGCAGCGTAGAGGTCAGGGGTTCGAGCCCCCTATTCTCCACCAAAACAGGGAAAACACTGTAGGGGGATATCCCTTGCGGTGCTTTTTTATATTAACATAAATATTGCATGGAACTTAAAATTTTGTGAATTGGAGGTTGGAGATGGAAAAAATGGAACTTTATAATACAATATTATCAAATACTTATGAAGGCATTTATTTTGTAGATACTGACAGAACTATAACTTTTTGGAATGGAGGGGCTGAAAAAATAACGGGCTTTCTGGCGAAAGATGTCATTGGAAGGCGTTGTAGGGATAATATCTTAAACCATGTGGACGAAACCGGGAAAGAATTATGCATCGCAGGTTGTCCTCTTCTTAACACCATTCAAGATGGCAAAAAAAGAGAGACGTCTGTCTATCTTCATCATAAAGACGGTCATAGAGTTCCAGTTTCTGTACGGTCTATTCCCCTCTATGAAGGAGAAAAAAACATCGGAGGGATAGAGGTTTTTATTGATGACTCGGAAAAACATGAAGTACAGCGTAACATTGAAGAATATAAAGTTTTGGCGATGCTGGATCAATTGACTTTGTTGCCAAATCGAAGACACATTGATAGTTTTTTATCTTCAAAATATAAAGAGTATAGGGAACTGGAAATGAAGTTTGGCATTTTATTTATGGACATTGACAAATTTAAACTCTTTAATGATAACTATGGGCATGATGTTGGGGATGAAGTTCTTAGAATGATTTCAAAGTCGTTTTTAGCAGTAACCCGTGCTACCGATTTAATAGGTCGATTTGGAGGGGAAGAGTTTATAGCTGTCTTGGTAGGAGTTGATGAAGTCTCATTAACGGAAAAAGCGGAACGTATTCGTATGCTTATCGAGAATTGTGCACTTAATGTCGAAGGTAAGGAAGTCAAAGTTACTATATCTATAGGAGCGACAATGGTTATGGGTGAAGATACTATAGAGACTCTCCTAAAAAGAGCAGATGCATTGCTTTATAAATGTAAAGAGGAAGGTAGAAATCGTGTTTCTTTTGGTTAATAAAAACCGGTGGGTAATTAAATTGGGAATTAAATTTTTTCGCATTTAAATTGAACTATGGCTTTTTTTGACTATATGTGTTATCATTAATGTATTCGAAGATAAGCGCAAAGCGATTGTTAAATATTGTTTTAAGGTTTGTCTAACAATGGAAATGTTTTTTTTTAAACGTAGGTAAAGTATTAGGAGGAAATTCAATGAGTACAGGTACAGTAAAATGGTTCAAAGAAGATAAGGGATTCGGATTTATTTCAGATGATAACGGCGGAGAAGATGTTTTTGTTCATTTCTCAGCTATTCTTTCAGAAGGATATAAGTCTTTGAACGAAGGACAAAAGGTTTCATTTGAAACAGAACAAGATCCTAGAAATGGAAAGCTTAAGGCTAGTAACGTATCAGTAATTAAATAAATTTGATTATAACTTATTAGAACTTGGAAAGCCGTCTCAATTGAGACGGCTTTTTCGTGTTTGTTTTTAGAGAGAGGGTTGGTAGATGACCGGTTATCTATTTTAAGTAGTATTTTGAGGGAAAAGATAACTGGTTATCTCCCGAGAGCACTATTTAAAAGAAATAGA
>JAENWI010000472.1 GCA_016650115.1 Peptostreptococcaceae bacterium
AAGCAAAAAATCCCACCTTAGTTTTTCTTCCAAGTTTATTTGCTCTTACCATTTTTCTGAGTAATGGGTGCGCTCTGTACTTTGGGTCTCCGTATTCAGCGTAAAGAACATCCATGATTGCAAGGCATACATCAAGACCAATTAAATCGCCTAACGCCAAAGGCCCCATTGGGTGATTAGCACCCAGCATCATTGCCTGGTCAATATCTTCAGCAGTAGCAACGCCATCGGCAAGAATTCCGATTGCTTCATTTATCATTGGGACAAGAATTCTGTTTACAACAAATCCTGGTGCTTCAGCAACGTCAACTGGAGTCTTGCCAAGCGCTTTTGTAAGCTCAAGAATTGATTCCTTTGTCTCTTCTGAAGTTGTAAGCCCTTTGATGATTTCAACCAGCTTCATCATTGGAACTGGATTGAAAAAGTGCATTCCGATTATTTTGTCAGGTCTGTTTGTTGCCGCAGCAATTTCTGTAATGGAAAGTGATGATGTATTCGTCGCGATAATGGTTTCTGGTTTGCATAGAGCGTCTAATTCAGCAAACAATGCCTTCTTTTGAGTCATATCTTCAGTGGCTGCTTCAATGATAAGGTCGGCATCAGCAACAATTGCGATGTCTGTTGATCCCACGATTCTTGACATTACTGCAACTTTTTCTTCAGCTGTAATTTTTTCTTTAACAACAAGTCTCTCAAGATTTTTTTCTACAGTAGCAATACCTGAGTCAACAGATGTTTGTCTTCTGGCTCTTAAAACAACTTCAAATCCACTTTGTGCAAGAACCTGGATAATTCCAGCGCCCATTGTGCCTGAACCCAATACTCCAATTTTCTTCATTTTCTTCCTCCTCAAGGTATATAACAATACTAATATGCTTATACTATATGTTAAAATCCAAACTTTTTCAACAACAATTCATCAAAAAAACAATAGCAGGAATGTTCTGTTTATTCAAAATTCGCTGTAAAATTCAAACCATATTTTAAACAATATAATGACCAATCTATGAATAACTCAAAGCAGAACCCAGTATATATAGATGAATAACTCAGAGCAGAAACCGTCACATATAGTTGCGCTACTAAAAAAACAAGCCCTGCCTCTTAATAGAAGCAAAGCCTGCTAGTAATCATTACTTTTAGCATCTCATTTTCAGCTGCTCTGCTTCGCCAGCGCTTTTCGCATTTCTTCCTTATATTGCTCCACCCCTGGCTGGTCAAATGG
>JAENWI010000412.1 GCA_016650115.1 Peptostreptococcaceae bacterium
AAGGAACAAGAGATAGAGATTTTTTCTTTTTTAGACTCAAAAAATATTTTACGTAAAAAAATAATTGGTGAAAATTCTATTTGAGATATTCAATTAACTGATTTTTGAATCTCACTCAGAACCTCAAAATAAAATTTAGCCGGTAATTCACCTATATCTACAAAATGCCTAATTCAATAAATTTAATCAATTTTTAAAAACCTACTTTTAAGAGTGGGTTCAACATTTCTTCTTTTTTTTGACGATAATATTTCATAAATATTAAACCTTTATTGTACAGTTATGCTAATTTCTTCAGAAATCAGACCATTTGCTTCAGCCCGGAGAGTAATCGTCCCTGCTTTTACCGCTTTTAAAGGTCGGAGAATGGCGAGGGCTTGTCCGTGATATGTTTTACAAACCGGGTTGTTAAAGCTTTCCATGTCGTATGGGCAAGCATTTCCTGAGCCTGCTATTTCTCCTACACCTGATACAGTAAATGTGACAGGTATATTTGCGTTTGGAACAACATTGCCCTGAGCATCGGTTATTTCAACCTTAACATAGGACAAATCATTACGGTCGGCTTTAATTTTCTTCCTGTCGGCAATAAGTTTAATTTTAGCCGGAGCTCCTGTTGTTCTTAGTTCTTTCGAAGCAACTTCTATTCCATTCACCATGGCTATTGCTTTTAAAACGCCCGGTTCGTAAGGCACTTTAAAGTTTACAATGAATTTTGAACTATCACTAACTGATTGTTCAGCAATGATTTTACCATTTAGCTCCAGCCGAATTACCGGGTAACTCGAAAATACCCGAACATCCATCAATTTGCCCTCATTACCGGACCAGTTCCAGCTTTGATATTCATCAGGCCATCCCCAGGGGCTTACTGTTTCTTTCATTCCTTCTGGAATTGGCGCATGTACCATCATTTCAAGTTTACTGTTGTTCCACACTACATCGCGGTAAAACAATTGCGGTTTCTTAAAACCACAAAGGTCAATATCACCACAGAATGCATTGAACCAAGGCCAGAGTTTTAAGCCTACCCTCTGACCTTCCTTCAGATCATAACTAGAATTGCCACAACCCGTTTCGCCCAGATAATCCATTGCTGTCCAAACAAAATCACCTATTACCCAGGAATTTTTTTCAACCTGTTTCCAAAAAGCATAAGCTTCTGCCGGATACGATTCGGTACCAACCATAATTCTTTCAGGAAATTCGACATGATCTGCTTCGTACTGATTATTCAAATAATTATATCCCCCTACATCCAAATCGGCATACGCCTGGGCTGTGGTTGACCATTTCTGACCGGTGTGATCCCAGAAGCCGCATATTGCTTCGGTAACCGGACGAGATGAATCCAGCGCATGTACCTCTTTCACCAGTTCTTTTCG
>JAENWI010000258.1 GCA_016650115.1 Peptostreptococcaceae bacterium
ACGCCTTTAGCCACTGAATCCCCAAAAATACAAATGTTTTGTATCATATTACCCTCCGAAGTTTAATAAACTTATAATGTAGTATTTAATATTATATCATGTAATATTAAAAATAACAATAAGAAATAATGACTAAAATTTACGACCATATAACCAAAGTAGCAATTTGATTATATGGCTGTATTGTGATAAAATAATTAAGGTTTAAAGAACAATTCAATAAGAGCAGTGCACCTTAGTTAGGGCTGAGATGCACCGGGGCTGAGATGCATCGGGGCTGAGATGCACCGCAGAATGAATATTAAATGAAGAGAAACGGAGAAATATGCTGCATGAATTTTCCAGGACAGAGCTCCTGATAGGGAAAGATAATATAGAAAAATTGAAAAATTCAAAGGTGGCTATCTTTGGAATTGGTGGTGTTGGAACCTTTGTAGCGGAAGGCCTGGCAAGATCCGGCGTTGGTAAATTTGTTCTGATAGATGATGACTGCATTTGCCTTACCAATATAAACCGGCAGATACATGCTACCCATAATACAGTGGGAAAAGTAAAAGTGGATGTTATGAAAGAGAGAATATTATCAATTAATCCAAAAGCCGAAGTAGAAACTTTTCAGGAATTTTACCTTCCCGGCTCGGCGAAAAAACTGGTTAGAAGCGATTATGATTACATTGTAGACGCCATCGACACAGTGACGGGAAAAATAGATTTAATCATTAGTGCAAAAGCAAAAAACATTCCTGTAATCAGTTCGATGGGGACGGGTAACAAGATGGATCCTACCGGATTTATGGTTGCAGACATATATTCGACATCTGTCTGTCCTCTTGCAAAAGTTATGCGTAAGGAATTGAGAGCCAGAGGTGTTGAAAGCTTAAAAGTTGTTTATTCAAAGGAAGAGCCAATCAAACCGGTAGAGACAGAGGAATCCAGCTGTAATCAAAGTTGCATCTGTCCAAAAGGTTCAACGAGAAGCTGCACGGTGAAAAGGCAGATACCGGGGAGTATTTCATTTATGCCTTCTGTGGCAGGATTGATTCTGGCAAGTGAAGTTATTAAAGATTTAATAGGGAAAAAGTAAGCCCATTAGAGACAGACTGGAATGGATTGCCGAATAAAATAATCCTTGCAAAAGAACGTGTGTTCTGATATTATATTCTTACAAAAGAAGGTGATGAAGTGGCAAGAATTTTACATATAGATGCTAATTCGGCTTATTTAAGCTGGACAGCAGCAGCTATGCTGGAGAGAGGATATCCTGTTGATATCAGAGAAATACCGGCGGTCATCGCTGGGGATCCGGAAAACAGACACGGAATCATACTGGCAAAATCGATACCGACAAAAAAATTTGGCATTGCCACAGGGCAGAGCCTTTTTGAGGCCAGGCAAAAGTGTCCAAACCTTAAAGTATTCCCCCCCAGTTACGACCTGTATATGACATGCAGCAATGCAATGTATGAGATATTAAAGGAATATTCCTCCAAAGTGGAAAGATATTCAGTGGATGAATGTTTTCTTGATTATACGGAATCGGTGAGTAAGTTTGGGGACCCTGTGGACGTGGCATACCAAATAAAAGACAGAATGAAAAAAGAACTTGGTTTTACTGTAAATATTGGTGTTTCATCCAATAAGCTTCTTGCAAAAATGGGATCTGAACTAAAAAAACCCGACAGGGTACATACCCTTTGGCTAGGAGAAATACAAGAAAAAATGTGGCCCCTCCCCGTGGGCGAATTGTATATGGTTGGGAGAGCAACGGCGCAGAAATTAATGCAAATAAACATTAATACCATTGGAGATCTGGCTATGGCCAATCCAAATCATATGAATGCCCTGCTTAAAAGTCAGGGCCAGGTGGTATGGAATTATGCAAATGGCATTGATATGTCGCAGGTAATGCCAAACAGTGAAATTATGCAGAAGGGGATTGGAAACAGTACCACCACAGCTTATGACCTGACTGAAAAGCAACAGGCCTATATGGTGATTTTAGCGCTTACAGAACGTACGGCAGCCAAACTGAGGAAACTGGGAAATATGACGTCAAGGGTTTCCCTAACCATAAAAACAAATAAATTTGTCAGATACAGCCATCAGTTGCAACTCCAGAATTGCATTAACACAACCAGTGAAATATATGAATATGCATGCCTTCTTTTTGACGAGTGCTGGAAGGGAGAACCCATAAGACATATAGGGGTATCGGTTTCTGATTTTTCCAGTTCAAATATGGAACAGCTTTGCATATTTGACAAGGAAAATAAAGAGAAAATGCAAAATTTGGATAAAGCGGTTGATATCATCAGAGGCAAATATGGAGAAGAAGCCATTACAAGAGGCG
>JAENWI010000515.1 GCA_016650115.1 Peptostreptococcaceae bacterium
GATTTCTATGATGTCATTTAAATCAGCCTGTTCCATCTTTTTATTTTTGACAAGATATGTACAAAAGCTTCTGATATGAGATAGCCTTTGGTTTATTGTTGTAACTTCATTATCCCGAGATGATTTGAGCCATTCCATAAATTCGAGGATATCATTCTGGCTAAAATCAACAGTTTCTATATCTTTTAGCTTTTTTGCTTTAGATTTCTGTATGTGTGTTAGATAAAGGTTAATGGCATACCGATAAGAATCTACTGTATTAATACTTTTTTGCCGTATTTTAGGTAGATAGACAGTAAGGAATACCTTTATTAATCGAAAAAGTTCAGGATCTTTAATCTTCATTCGCTGGCACCTCCCCATAAATACCATCAAACTGATGCCAGTCAATCCCAGCCGATTTTAAAAGTCTGTCGGGAAGAAGGTGTATATAATAAAACGTGCTATCTAGTTCAGAATGCCCCATATATGTACTGAGATATGGCATAAGAGCCATGACATCCTTGCCTTTATCAATCCATTGAATCAGATTTCTCGTAGCAAAGGCATGTCTAAAATCATATGGACGTGGACTGCCGTGTTTTACAAGACGGCTGTTATCCCAGCATATATGAAAATGTTTGGTCATCCAGTTGGTGTCAAAAGGTTTGCCATCCTCGCGTTGAAAGAACCATTGCCTTTGATCTACCAAGCTATCATACTTTAAACAGAGTTTCCTCATATCTTCTGACATGATGATATGGCGATCTTTATTTTTCTTGGTCTGTCGTAGGTAGATATCTCCCGTGTTCAAATCTACATCCTCTGTAAGGAGATGTAATGGTTCTGAAGGTCGCATTCCACAGCAGTACATCATCCTGAACAGAACAGGGAGGATGATGTCCCGGCGGAATTTATGAATTCGCGGCTTAATACTGTCTATAGACTCAACACAACTTTTGCAGCTCTTCATCACTAAAAGTGTATGGAATATATCTTTCACGATGAAGATTATAATCATCATCAGGAATATATGATTTTTTCCCAAGTGCATTAATAAACTTTGTATATTGGCGTAGCATCGATATGAAGA